>JAHEJF010000074.1 GCA_024639025.1 Ahrensia sp.
GAACATATAGTCGCAATAATAATTGAATTTCAAGGATAATTGTTCTACATGGAGATCTATGTTTACGGCCGTTGGTGCCCAGAAGAGGACTCGAACCTCCACACCCTTGCGAGTACCAGCACCTGAAGCTGGCGCGTCTACCAATTCCGCCATCTGGGCACGTAATCGGCCCGGTCATCTACGGACAGGAACCGGTCAAGTCAATATTGTTCGGTGTTTATTTTCGCGCAAATGTGATTGCGGCTGTGCGAATCCCGGCCAAATAAAGCGTTTCAGCCCTCAACTGAAACGCTGGCGCGGAAGTGGGCATTGAAAATATTGGATAAATCCGAGTGCTGCGATTCCACCAAACGCTGACAGGGTCTAAGGCGTTTCAGCCCTCAACTGAAACGCTGGCGCGGATTTGGGCATTGAGAATATTGGATAAATCCGGGTGCTGCGATTCCACCAAAGGCTGACAGGGTTCTAGGCGGATGATCGAACCTTGAACACTTTTAAGGCAGCATGGATTACCTTTTGGGTCTTGCACCTGTGGGTATGAATCACAGCGTCGCCAGCCGCTCTGTAATGAGATCAAAAAATCCGCCCGCATCGACATCACCAAGCACCAGTGCGTTTTTGGGCAGATCTGTGACCCCCCACCAATCAATCACCGTCATGCCCATGGTCAATTCGGAGGTGGTTTCGATGCTGACATTGCAATGCCGACCCTTGAAAAGCGTGGGTTGAAGCAAATAGGCGATCACGCAGGGATCGTGCAACGGACCCCCATCGGTGCCATATTTGTCCTCGTCAAAGCGTTCAAAAAAATCAATCAGGTCGGCCGCCGCATCGCACACCGGCGTCTTTTTGGCGCGCAATGCCGCCTCACGCGCGCGGGTTGTCAGCGCCTTGTGTGTGCAATCAAGCGGCGCCATGACAATGGGAATGCCAGCCTCAAACACGGTCGTGGCAGCATGCGGATCAACATAGATGTTGAACTCCGCTGCGGGCGTGACATTGCCGCCCTCGAAAAAGCCGCCGCCCATCAGAACGATCTCCCGGATTTTGGCTGCGATATCGGGGGCTTTGACAAGCGCAAGCGCAATATTGGTCAATGGGCCCAGGGCACATAATGTGACCGACTGGTTGGGACGGGCCCGAATGGTGTCGATAATGAAGTCCACCGCAAACCCATCTTCCAGCGCCATTTCGGGTTCAGGCAGAACAGGGCCGTCCAGACCGGTTTTGCCGTGTACATATTCTGCCGTGACCAGCGGCCGAACCAGCGGCCTTGATGCACCAGCAAACACCCGCATGTCAGGGCGTCCGGCCAGTTCGCAGATTTTTCGCGCATTGGTTTGGGTCAGTTCAAGCGGCACATTGCCGGCAACGGCTGTAATTCCAAGCACTTCAAGTTCGGGACTGGCCAGCGCAAGCAAAATGGCGATGGCATCGTCCTGGCCCGGATCTGTGTCGATGATGATCGCACGCTTTGATGGATTGTCGTCAGACACTGTCGATCCTTTCTTGAAATTTCCCGCTCGCGTGACCATACTAAATGGAGCGGCAAATGCCATACGGGTTTGCCGCCAATTGTCGCTTTAATTGAGGACATGGCCCAAGGTGCGGCCTGAAAACACATGACACGAATGACAACTTTCTCCAGTCCGCTGCTGGTTGGCTTCGAGGCCATCGAAAAATCGCTCGAACGCGTTGCCAAAGCACCGGATGGATATCCACCCTATAATATTGAGCGGATGAACATTGATGGTCAGGAGATCTTGCGCATTACGCTTGCCGTTGCCGGATTCTCCATCGATGAGCTGGAAATCACCACCGAGGACAGCCAGTTGGTCATTGCCGGCAAACAGGTCGATGAAACTGAACGGGAGTTTCTGCACCGGGGCATTGCATCGCGCCAGTTTCAGAAAGCGTTCATTTTGGCCGACGGCATGCGCGTAACCGGTGCGGAACTCAAGAACGGCATGCTGTGCATTGATCTGGATCGGCCGAAACCCGAAAAGCTGGTCAGGAAGATCGACATCTCGCAAGTCGAATAAGCCTGTTTGGTTCACCACTTTGTGAGCAAACGTCACTGTCAGGCGATTGACGCAACCAGGCTCCCCGTGCACAACCCGATAAGACCAATATCGGGGAGAAAACCGTGTCTTTAAAGTCGATCATTGTCGCGTTGGCAACAGGTGTAGCCAGCATTATCGCAACGCAGTCGGCCATCGCTGAACCTGATGTCAAAGACTGGCCTGCTGTTCTCAAAGAAGCGGACGGCCAGACGATCTACTGGAATGCCTGGGGCGGCTCGGCCCAGATCAATGCCTATATTGAGTGGGTGGGAGACACGCTTGCTGAAGCCCACAATATTGATCTCGTGCATGTCAAACTCGACGATACGGCCAACGCCGTGGCCACAGTTGTTGCAGAAAAGGCAGCGGGAAAAGATCAGGGCGGTGCCATCGACCTGATATGGATAAACGGCGAAAACTTCGCCTCCATGAAACGCCAACAATTATTGTTCGGGCCAGACTGGGCGACACAATTGCCAAACTGGCAATATGTTGATGTCGAAAACAAGCCGACGATCGTCACAGACTTCACCATCCCGACCGATGGAATGGAATCGCCCTGGGGCATGGCAAAAATGGTGTTCTTCCATGACAGCGCCCGCTCCGATGTAAAATCCATGCCCGACAGCGCCGATGATCTGCTCAAATGGGCTGAGCAAAATCCGGGCCGGTTCTCCTATCCCCAACCGCCGGATTTCATTGGTTCCAGCTTTCTCAAGCAGGTACTGATTGAAAAAGTTGCCGACCGTTCCGTTTTGCTTGAGCCTGTTGATGACGCGACATTCAAACAGGTCACGGCACCGCTGTTTGACTACCTTGATCAATTGCATCCCAATCTTTGGCGCCAGGCCAAGGCGTTTCCAAAGGACTATCCCTCAATGAGCCAGTTGCTCGCTGATGGCGAGGTGGATATCACCTTTGCGTTCAATCCTGCCGATGCGTCCCGTGGTATTGCCAATCAGGAGCTTCCTGACACTGTCCGATCGTTCACATTCTCGGGCGGCACCCTGGGCAACACGCATTTTGTCGCCATTCCATACAACGCAAGCGCAAAGGCAGCTGCCTTGGTTGTGGCCGATTTCCTGATTTCGCCGGAAGCGCAAGCACGCAAGCAGGATCCAAACATTTGGGGCGATCCCACCGTGCTGGCAATCGACAAGCTCGATGCCGACAACGCAGCCATGTTTGCAAAGCTGGATCTGGGTATTGCCACGCTCAAGCCCGAAGAGTTGGGACCATCCCTGGACGAACCACATCCCACCTGGATGAGCAAGATTGAGCAAGAATGGGCTTCGCGCTACGGTATTGCCAACTAAACTCACACCATGAAGGCTGCGCTGGACCATGTTACGTTTCTTTCCAGCGTTTGCCCTTTTCATCCTGGTTGTACCAGTCCTGTGCGGGCTTGCAGGTACGATGTTGCCGGCATTTGGTTATTTGCCAGCGCTTGGCGGCGATGAAATAAACCTTTCAGCCTACAAGGCATTGTTTTCCCAGCCCGGCATCGGTCATTCCACCCGCCAGGCCTTCATCATCGGTTTGGCATCAACGGCAATATCGGTTTGCCTTGTTGCCGGCTTTGTTGCCGCTTGGTACGGCACGCGTTCTTTCCGCGCGACGCAGCATCTGGTTTCGCCTCTTCTTGCTGTGCCGCATGCGGCAGCCGCCTTTGGTTTTGCGTTCATGATCGCGCCATCGGGCTATCTGGCACGTCTCTTATCGCCCTGGCTGACCGGATGGGACCGACCACCCGATCTGCTCATTGTCAATGATCCGGTGGGGCTGGCCCTGATCGCGGGATTGGTGGTCAAGGAGGTGCCATTTCTGCTTTTGGTCACCCTTGCAGCTTTGCCGCAAGTCCCGGCCGTCAAGGCAATACACCTGACCCAGTCGCTTGGTTACGGACGCATGGCGGGCTTCATTTTTGCCGTTTGGCCATCTATTTACAAGCAGATCAGATATCCGATTTTCGCCGTGATCGCCTATTCGAGCGCCAATGTGGATATGAGCATCATTTTGGGCCCCAGCACACCCCACACCCTGCCGGTTCGGCTGGTCGGCTGGATGAATGATTCCGAGCTTTCCATGCGCTTTATGGCCTGTGCCGGCGCATCGCTGCAGATTGCCGTGACAGTCGGCGGTCTTGTTGCCTGGTTGTTGATCGAGCGTCTCATGGCCAGCTGCCTGCGCATGTTTACCACCGCGGGCTATCGCCTCAAACGGGATGGCTGGTTGCGCATCATGGCGTCGATCAGCATGACGGCATCTGCACTCATTGTCTTTGGCGGACTGGTGGTGCTGGCCATTTGGTCGATCGCCGGATTGTGGCAGTTTCCCAACGCTTTGCCGAACAGTCTCTCCTTGCGGTCGTGGAACACCACCCTGCCGGCGCTCACGCGGCCGTTTTGGACAACAGTCGTTCTGGGAATTGCAGCGGTCATCATTTCAGTATTCATCACCATTGCTTGTCTGGCCAGGGAACAACAAACCGGCAGAAGCGGCGGCAACCGGGCCCTGCTGTTTCTCTATGTGCCGCTTCTTGTGCCGCAAATCGGGTTCCTGTTCGGGCTGCAATTGCTGCTCCTCAACTTCAATGCATCGGCGAGCTGGCCTGCCCTGATCTTTGTTCACGTCGTTTTTGTCCTGCCTTATGTCTTTCTGTCCCTGTCAGCCCCGTGGCGGGCGTTCGATACACGCTATGAGGCGATTGCCGCCGCTTTGGGTACATCGCCCTGGCGCATATTTCTGCGCGTGCGGTTCCCGATGCTGTTACGCGCCATCTTGGCAGCGGCAGCCGTGGGATTTGCCGTGTCTGTTGGACAATATTTGCCGACCTTGCTCATCGGATCGGGACGGTTCTCGACCATCACCACTGAAGCGGTCGCACTCGGTTCAGGTGGCAATCGTCGCATCATTGGCATCTACGCATTCGTGCAAATGATGTTGCCCTTTATCGGCTTCCTGTTGGCATCTCTGCTGCCCGCCTTGTTTTTCCGTAATCGTCGCGCAATCAAGGGGCTGTAGGAGCGCAGATGGACAAGACTGCAATTCATGGACTGAGACTGAAGGACGTGACGATCACGCTCGATGGACGCGAACTCGTCAGCGTCGACCACACCATCTTGCCCGGCGAAATACTCACTGTAATGGGGCCATCGGGTTCGGGAAAGTCGACATTGCTGGCATTTATCGGCGGGTTTCTCGATCCGGCATTTCACGCGGCCGGAGAGGTCTATTGCGGTGATATCAACATCACGTCGATCAAACCGCAGGACCGCCGTGCAGGATTGCTCTTTCAGGACCCGCTTCTGTTTCCGCACATGTCGGTGGGTTCAAACCTGATGTTTGCACTGCCAAATTGGGTGCAGCCCAAGGCCAAGCGCAGGCAAAGCGCCGAGGAGGCGTTGGCAGACGTGGGTTTGGATGGTTTTTTTGACCGCGACCCCGACACACTCTCAGGTGGCCAGAAGGCACGTGTTGCGCTGGCACGGGTGTTGATTTCTGAGCCGGCTTTCCTTCTGCTCGATGAGCCGTTTTCCAAGCTTGATGCGGGGCGTCGCAACCAGATGCGACAACTGGTGTTCGGCAATGCCAAAAGTCGGTCACTGCCGGTTCTGCTGGTAACACATGATCAAGCCGATGCCGATGCAACGGGCGGAATGATAATCGAAGTTGGCGCGCCGCTTCAAAATCAGTAAAGCACTGCAATGAGCCAAGTCGATCTACCCGTTCATGAAGCTTTGCCCGCATTGCTCAAAGCGCTGGAAACCGATGGCGCAGCCGTGCTGGTGGCGCCGCCGGGAGCAGGCAAGACTACGTCTGTGCCCCTGGCCCTGCTTGACCAGCCCTGGCGCGACGACAACAGGATCATTCTGCTCCAACCACGCCGCCTGGCCGCGCGCGCCGCGGCAGCGCGCATGGCATTCATGCTCGGCGAGAAGGTCGGTCAGCGTGTTGGATATCGCATGCGTCTGGACACGAAGGTCAGCCCGGAGACCCGGATTGAGATCGTAACGGAAGGCGTCTTCCAGCGCATGATATCCGATGATCCGGCGCTTGAAGGTATCGGCTGCGTGATTTTCGACGAATTTCATGAGCGGTCCCTTGATGCCGATTTTGGTCTTGCATTGGCGCTCGATGTCCGGGGAGCACTGCGCGAAGATCTTCGCCTTCTGGTCATGTCGGCGACTCTGGACGACGAACGTGTCGCCGCTCTGATCGGCGCCAAAATCGTTCAGAGCAAAGGGCGTCAGTTCCCGGTCGACATTCGATATCAACCGCCATCACCCGATTTGAGTATCGAGCAGGCAATGGCAGCCGCGATCAGGCAGGCACTCATGGCAGAGGAGGGAAGTATTCTCGCTTTTCTGCCCGGACAGGCCGAGATCAGGCGCACCCATCAACTCCTGCAGGACAAGTTGCCGGGCAACACTTTTGTTGCGCCGCTTTATGGCGCCATGGATCTGCGCGATCAGGACAGCGCCATTCAGCCACCGGACAAAGGCAGCCGCAAGATTGTATTGGCCACGCCGATTGCCGAGACCTCGATTACCATCGATGATGTGCGCATCATCATTGATGGTGGGCTGGTGCGACAACCAAGCTACGAGCCATCGCTGGGCATCGCCCGGTTGGTAACAAAACGCGCTTCCAAGGCAAGCATCACGCAACGTGCGGGTCGCGCAGGACGCACGGCGCCGGGCATCGCCATCCGCTTGTGGCAGCGAGCACAAACCACTGCTTTGAGCGACTTTGAGACGCCGGAAATCATGCAGGTCGATCTTTCGACAATGCTGCTTGATTGCCTGGCATGGGGCGTGAATGGTCCCGCCGACCTGGCGCTGCTTGACCAGCCGCCCCCAGTCCATCTTGCGGAAGCGCAAAAATTGCTGGCTCAACTGGGTGCTGCCGATGGTTCGGGTCATATAACAGCCAAGGGCAAGGCGCTGGCCAAAAGCGGACTTGAACCTCGACTGGCATCGATGGTGCTGGAAGGCAAGAACAGCAAGGACCGCCACCGCCGCGCATTTTTGGCGCTTCTGTTGAGCGAGCG
>JAHEJF010000075.1 GCA_024639025.1 Ahrensia sp.
ATGGCACTTGGCCACGACATCTCGCTTGAGAACCTGGTCGAAGATTTCGATTCGGTGTTTCTCGGCGTCGGACTGCCAGGTGTCAACGATCTTGGCCTTGACGGCGATGACGCTGAAAACTGCATCGATGCCGTGGACTACATTGCCAAACTGCGCCAGCAAAAAGACTTGTCCAAGCTTCCAGTCGGTCGTGATGTTGTGGTGATTGGCGGCGGCATGACCGCAATCGATATCGCCACGCAGGTAAAACTGCTCGGTGCGGAAAACGTCACCATTTGCTACAGACGCGGCGCTGAAGCAATGGGAGCCAGTTCCTATGAGCAGGAAGTGGCGCAAACCAACGGCGTTACCATTCGGCATTGGTTGCAACCCAAAGCGTTGCAATTGTCTGGTGACAAAGTCACTGCCATCGAGCTTGAATACACATCTGGATCCAATGGATCGCTGCAAGGCACAGGTGAGACAACCACGCTCAATGCTGATCAAGTGTTCAAGGCCATCGGCCAAACCCCTGATGCTGACCCATTAGCTGGCGTTGAACTAAAACTCGAAAACGGACGAATTGCTGTTAATGAAAATCGCCAGACGAACCATGCGAAGATTTGGGCCGGTGGCGATTGCATTGCAGGCGGCGAAGACCTGACGGTCGTATCGGTTGAAGACGGCAAGATCGCAGCCGAGAACATTCACCAGAAACTGATGGGCTGAGGAGAAGCACATGGCAGATTTATCGACAGACTTCCTGGGCATCAAGTCACCCAATCCGTTTTGGCTGGCCTCAGCACCCCCAACCGACAAGGCTTACAATGTTGAACGCGCATTTGAAGCAGGATGGGGCGGCGTTGTTTGGAAAACGTTGGGTGAAGCCGGCCCTCCGGTCGTCAATGTTAACGGCCCGCGCTACGGCGCGATGTGGGGACCTGACCGACGCTTGATGGGTCTCAATAACATCGAGCTGATCACCGACCGCGACCTTGAAATCAATCTCCGCGAGATCAAGGAAGTGAAACAGAAGTGGCCGGACCGCGCCATGATTGTCTCGCTGATGGTGCCTTGCGAAGAAGAACCCTGGAAGAAGATCCTGAAAAGGGTCGAGGAAACCAATGCCGATGGCGTTGAGCTCAATTTCGGTTGTCCACACGGCATGTCGGAACGCGGCATGGGGTCGGCTGTGGGTCAGGTGCCAGAATATATCGAAATGGTTGCCCGATGGTGCAAACAACACACCAATATGCCGGTAATCGTCAAATTGACGCCAAACATCACGGACATCCGCAAGCCGGCAACAGCAGCGCTCAATGGCGGTGCGGATGCTGTCTCATTGATAAACACCATCAATTCCATCGTGTCGGTTGACCTGGACAATTTTGCTCCCGAGCCAACCATTGATGGCAAGGGCTCGCATGGCGGCTATTGTGGCCCTGCAGTCAAGCCAATTGCATTGTCCATGGTGTCTGAAATCGCACGAAATCAGGAGACGCGCGGCATGCCAATTTCTGGCATTGGCGGTATCAACACCTGGCGTGACGCAGCTGAATACATTGCCCTCGGGTGCGGTACGGTTCAGGTTTGCACTGCTGCGATGACCTATGGCTTCAAGATAGTCGAGGAAATGATTGAGGGCCTGTCCAATTACATGGATGAAAAGGGTTTTGAGACGATTGAAGACTTCCGCGGCATGGCGGTGCCCAACGTGACCGACTGGCAATATCTGAACCTCAACTACGTCACAAAGGCACGGATCAATCAGGATTTGTGCATTTCATGCGGCCGCTGCCACATTGCCTGCGAGGACACATCGCACCAAGCAATCACCAATATGGTTGATGGAAAGAGGATGTTCGAAGTAATCGACGAGGAATGCGTGGGTTGTAATCTGTGCGTAAATGTCTGCCCGGTCGAAGACTGCATTACGATGGAGCAAATCGCTGGCACAGATCCGCGCACGAAAATGCCGATTGATGCCGAATACGCCAACTGGACGACGCATCCCAACAACCCTGCAACCTGATTATGGATTGCCATTGAGATGCTGAGACCCGTTCACCCTCCGGTGAATTGGAGATCTGCTTTTGTGCTGCCTTCAACAATGGTGCGCGCATTGGGAATGTCGTTGCCATGCGCCTTTACTTCGGCTTGGGACTGGTCAAACCCATGCTCCAACCAGCGCTGAATCAAACGCTCTTCAAGAACCTGAAGGGACGGACTGATAAAGATCGTTAGATCAAAATGGTCTTTGAGTTGCGACCAGATCGGCGCATCCAGTAGCAGATAATTGCCTTCAACCACCACCAGCCTGGTGTCAGCGACGACTTTCGCAGAATTGGGCACCGTACAATCATTGCTTCGGTCGAAGGTGGGATAATGTACATCGCCTTCATTCGCTGCAATTGAAGAGATCAATGAAAGAAATCCTTCTGCATCGAAGGTCTCTGGTGCGCCCTTGCGCGATCTGAGATTGAGCTGGTCAAGCACGGCATTATCAAGATGATATCCATCCATTGGAACCAGGGCTGCGGCCCCGTTGGTCTTGGTGTTCAACTTGTCAACCAACAGTTCGGCAAGTGTCGATTTACCGGCCGCCGGGGGTCCGGCAACAGCGATCAGCAATCGCTTGTCGCAATCGTCAAGCTGCTCAACACGCGCACAGATGGTTTCTAATTCATGCTCAAACATCGATAACCCATGATGTTGCTTACGAAATTTGTCGTACAAATGAATTGCGACTCTGCGTGACTATCTCATTTAGAAAAGCGGTGCCAGCATTGATACGCGCAATACCGCGCAAATCTTCATGATATACAATCCAGTAAGAGCGTATGACCCGCAGCTGCGGCAAGATGAGCCGCAATCCTTCAATGTCGGCAGCAAGATAATCATGCAGAATGCCGATGCCAGCACCCGCTTTGACCGCCTCCATCTGGCCTGTCACCGACGCAATTTCGATCGACGCGCTCCAGTTGCTGGCAAATTTGTCAGCATAGTCGAGATCCGGTGAATGAAGCAGATCTTCAACATAGCTGATCAATTTATGCTCTGCCAAAACATCAACGCTCTGAACGTCGCCAAATTCGTCACAATAGGCTTGGCTTGCGTAAAGGCTCAGAGAGTAATCCGTCAGTTTTTGTGTGACCAGGCGCCCTGTCGAAGGCCTGCCCACCGCAACAGCAATATCGGCTTCGCGACGAGAAAGCGAAAAGGTGCGGTGAACCGGCACGAGTTGCACCTTCAGGCGCGGATGCATCTTGGTCAGCCTGTGAATCTGCGGCGCAAGAAATGAAACGCCAAATCCGTCTGGCGCCCCGATTCGAAGCGTACCGAATGTTTCAGCCGATTCAGGTTTCAGGGTGGACTGGGCTTGTAAATATTGCGCTTCAACTTTCTCCAGCGAACGCATCAACTCAACGCCTTCATCAGTGAGCTGGCAGCCATTGGTCCTGCGTATCAATAGACTGACACCCAACGACTTTTCAAAATTTGCCATCCTGCGGCTCAGAGTTGCCTGGTTGATACCAAGCATTTTGGAGGCAGAGAGCATCTGCCCTGCCCGCGCAATGGCCAAAAACAGTCGTCCGTCGTCCCAATTCATACTTATCCTTTATGCATTATTGCATAACAACTTTTATCTATTTCCCATTTAATCACATTTTTTAACATGCAAAATGACCAAAACAAAAGGGAAATCGGCATGAGCACCATATCTCACTATATCGACGGCGAAGTCGTCCAAAGCACTTCAAACCGCACACAACCAGTCTTCAACCCGGCTACAGGACAGGCCATCAGCGAACTGCAATTGGGCAACGCCAAGGATTTGGCTACTGCCGTGGCCGCCGCAAAACGTGAGTTTCCAGCCTGGTCTCAAATGCCGCCGCTGCGTCGCGCGCGCATTCTGGACAAATTCAAGATCATCCTTTGGGATCGCATGGATGAACTTGCCGAAGCTATCACTCTGGAGCACGGCAAGACATTTGATGACGCCAAAGGTGAAGTGACACGCGGCCTGGAAGTTGTGGAATTTGCCACCTCTGCACCGTCATTTCTGAAAAGCGATTTCTCCGAGAATGTCGGCACAGGCGTTGACACCTACAATGTACGTCAAGCCCTTGGCGTCGTGGCTGGCATAACACCGTTCAACTTCCCTGCCATGGTACCCATGTGGATGTTCCCGGTCGCGCTGGCTTGCGGCAATACTTTCGTTCTCAAACCATCGGAACGGGATCCCTCACCGTCTCTGCTGATTGCTCAATGGCTGAAGGAAGCCGGCCTTCCTGACGGTGTTTTCAATGTGGTTCAGGGCGATAAGGAGGTGGTCGATGCAATCCTCGAACATCCCGACGTCAAGGCGGTATCTTTTGTCGGCTCGACACCAATCGCCAAATACATCTATGTGACCGGGATCACCAATGGCAAACGTGTTCAGGCATTGGGCGGCGCCAAGAACCACGCCGTCATCATGCCGGACGCAGACATGGATATGGCAGCCAATGCAATCATGGGTGCTGCCTATGGCTCGGCTGGCGAACGCTGCATGGCGATCTCTGTTGTTGTTCCGGTTGGCGAAGGCACAGGCGATGCCATCGTATCTGCTCTCAAACCAAAGGTCGAAGCCTTGAGCGTCGGCCCGGGCATGGACGCGGAAAGCGAGATGGGACCTTTGGTCACCAAACAAGCCCAGGAAAGAGTGCTTTCCTATATCGATGCCGGCGAAACATCAGGAGCCGATGTCGTTGTTGATGGGCGCAACTTCAATCAAGCCAAACAGGGCTATGAGGATGGCTATTATGTCGGCGGCACACTACTCGACAATGTGACACCCGACATGTCGGTTTATCGCGATGAGATATTTGGCCCTGTACTGTCAGTCGTACGCCGAGACACATTTGCCGACGCCGTGGATCTCATTCACGGCCACCAATACGCCAATGGAACAGCCATATTTACGCGTGACGGTGATGCGGCGCGTAACTTTGCGCAAAATATTGAGGTCGGCATGGTCGGCATCAATGTGCCAATTCCGGTGCCGATGGCATTTCACTCCTTTGGGGGATGGAAGGCATCGATCTTCGGAGATCACGCCATGCATGGCATGGAAGGTGTACGGTTCTACACCCGGATTAAAACCACCACCACGCGTTGGCCGGCGAAACTGGATGCAGAATTCAAAATGCCAACCCTTGGCTAACCAATTCGAATGCGCAACACTGATGAGCGCGGGCCAATTTTCCCGCGCTCGATAGTTTTGGATTGTGCACGTGACCTGCTGCCCCACTCGTCCGGATGCGGACAAAAGCAATGATAACAAAACGACCCTTCCCACACGCGTTGGAGAAAAGCGCAAATCAGATCGGGTTCGTCTGAGCGGTGGCAGCTTTATCATGGGCACATCCGACAAGATCCTGCCCGATGACGGCGAGCGTCCCGAGCGAAAATCTAAAGTTGGTCCGTTTGAAGTTGACGTGGAAACAGTCACAAATGCGCGCTTTGCCGAATTTGTAAATTCAACCGGTTACACAACTGAAGCCGAAGATTTTGGCTGGTCGTTCGTCTTTCATCACTTTGTTGAAAATCCTGAAGCCCATGAAGCTGTGCAAGGCACCCCATGGTGGCGTGTCATCCATGGTGCGTTCTGGGCCGCACCTGAGGGACCGGACTCTCATATTGATGACAGGCTGGATCATCCGGCAGTTCATCTATCGTGGCATGACGCCAAACAATTTGCCCTCTGGGCCGGTGGTCGGCTGCCGACCGAGGCCGAGTGGGAGTTTGCTGCGCGTGGCGGCTTGGAACGCAAGCGCTACCCCTGGGGAGATGAACATCCCGATGACAGCAAGTTCATGCCCTGCAACATTTGGCAAGGTGACTTTCCCAGATCCAACACTGCAGCAGACGGCTACCGCGGCACAGCCCCTGCCCGCAGCTTTGAACCCAATGGATATGGCCTTTACAACATGGTCGGTAATGTCTGGGAGTGGACGGAAGACGTGTTTCGCATTCGATCCATGCGCAAGGGTGCCAGGCAAAAGATGGACGAATTGAAAGACCAGCCTTCAAAAGTGATCAAAGGCGGTTCCTATCTGTGCCACGATTCATACTGTTTTCGGTACCGAATAGCGGCCCGCTCCCATAATACGCCCGACAGTGCAACCGGTCACATGGGTTTTCGACTGGTCTATGACGTTTAGCTAGAAGCGAGCACTTTCTGGGTCTGCGTGCCCAGACGCTCTATACCCAGATGCATCGTCTCTCCACCCTTTAGATAAACAGGTGGCTTTTGGCCCATGCCCACACCGGGTGGTGTGCCTGTTGAGATGATGTCGCCAGGCTGCAAGCTCATGAAGCGGGAACAGTAGGATACAAGATGTGGCACCTTGTAGACCATGGTTGCCGTTGAGCCATCCTGATAGCGCTTGCCATCGACTTCGCAATACATGGCAAGATTGTCATAATCGCCCACTTCATCCTTTGTGACCAACCATGGACCAGTTGGGCCAAACGTGTCACAACCCTTGCCCTTGTCCCAAGTGCCCGAGCGCTCGATCTGAAACTCACGCTCCGAAACATCATTGACCAGACAAAAGCCCGCAACGTGATCCATTGCTTGGGCTTCATCGATGTATGAGCCGCCGGTTCCGATGACCACACCCAGCTCAACTTCCCAATCGGTTTTCGTTGAGTCACGCGGTATTTGAACATCGTCATCCGGCCCCACCACAGCCGAAGTCCATTTGTTGAAGATGACGGGCTCTGGAGGCACTTCCAAACCCGATTCCGCTGCATGGTCAGCATAGTTCAACCCAATACAAATGAACTTGCCAATTTGACCCACGCAAGGTCCAAGGCGAAGGTCTTCCTGTGGCACACCATCAACCAATGGCAGTGATTGAACATCCAGCGCTGCCAATTTGTTCAGGTTTGCCGATGCAAGAGCGTCGCCCGCAATGTCATCAACAATACCGGACAGGTCTCGCACAGCGCCCGATTCATCCAGTAGTCCGGGCTTTTCGTGACCTGCTTGTCCATATCGCAACAA
>JAHEJF010000076.1 GCA_024639025.1 Ahrensia sp.
AGGGCATAGAAGCTGCGCCCGTTGACGTGCAAATCATGGTCGCACCCGGCAAGATGGGCATGCACATTGTAGGCCTGCCGGACAAGGCGGTTGCAGAAAGCCGTGAGCGCGTTCAGTCAGCTTTGCACGCATCGGGCTTGTCACTGCCGCCCAAGAAGGTGACTGTCAATCTGGCGCCAGCCGACTTGCCAAAAGAGGGTAGCCATTTTGACCTACCGATAGCATTGGGCCTCATGGCGGCGCTTGGCGCGATTCCTTCTGATTCATTGAACAATTACAGCGTGCTGGGTGAGTTGGCGCTTGATGGAACAATTGCCCCAGTCGCGGGCGTCTTGCCCGCGGCGATTGCTGCCAACGCTATGGGCAAGGGTTTGATTTGCCCGCATCTCTGCGGCCCGGAGGCCGCTTGGGCAGATCCGGAAATGCCAATACTTGCGCCCGTCAGCCTGATTGGCCTTGCCAATCATTTTCGCGGTACGCAGGTCATGGCGCGTCCGCAACCGGTGTGTCGGACGGCGACAACCCAATTGCCTGATCTGTCCGACATCAGGGGGCAGGAGACGGCCAAGCGAGCGCTCGAAGTAGCAGCGGCCGGCGGTCATAACATGTTGCTGGTCGGACCGCCGGGTTCTGGCAAGTCGATGCTGGCGCAGCGACTGGCTTCAATATTGCCGCCGCTCGATCCACGCGAATTGCTGGATGTTTCGATGGTTGCTTCCATTGCAGGGGAACTGGCTGGCGGCGAGCTTTCAGACCGACGCCCTTTCCGCGCACCGCACCATTCAGCCTCGATGGCTGCAATGGTAGGTGGCGGCTTCAAGGCCAAGCCCGGCGAGGTGTCGCTGGCTCATAACGGCGTCTTGTTTCTCGACGAGTTCCCCGAATTCACGCCGCAGGTACTGGACAGTCTTCGACAGCCGTTGGAAACCGGCGACTGCATTATCGCGCGCGCCAATTATCGCGTTACCTATCCCGCACGTATTCAGTTGATTGCTGCCATGAATCCTTGTCGATGCGGGATGGCCGGAGAACCCGGACACTCTTGTGCGCGAGGCCCGCATTGCAAGACGGACTATCAAGCCCGCATATCTGGCCCGCTGATGGACCGTATCGACCTGCGCGTTGAAGTCCCCGGCGTGTCCCCTGGCGATCTCATTCGTTCCAGGCCGGGTGAACCAAGTGCCTCTGTCGCGGTGCGTGTCGAACGGGCGCGATTGCGTCAGGCGCAGCGCTACCGGGCGCTTGAAATCGATGGTGTGACGATCAACGCGCATTGCCCGACAGCACTGATCGAGAATGTGGCCGATGCCAATGACAGCGCGATCGCCCTGTTGGCAGAGGCGGCCGACAAGATGAAGTTTTCAGCACGCGCCTATCATCGTATTCTGAAAGTGGCCCGCACATTGGCTGATCTGGACAATCAGGACCAGGTTGACCGCATCCATATTGCCGAATCGCTTTCCTACCGCTTGGCTGGCGAGCAATTATCGATGGCCGCATAGGCAGATTTACTCAGCTGCAACCAGCCCCGGCTTTCTGTCGAACAAACCTGTTTCGCTGAGCGTCCATGCCAACAACAGAAGCATGACCAGACTGCTGCCAGGTACATGCAGCATCGATAGCGCCACGCCGATCGGGATCAGGGCAAAGACCAGCCGGTATGACATCTGTTGCCAACCCGAAGCGCCGTAACGGCTCAACATGGCCACCGCAATCCAGCACAGGATGATGGTGTCATAAGCCATCAAATAGGGTGTCGCGATAAAGCAGCACAGGATGAAGACAGCAAACTGCAAAAACCGGTCTTTGCAACGCAAGCAGCACCAGACCATGATGGCAACAACCATCAGCGCGACCAGAGAATGCAGGATCAGGGACCAATCCTTGCCCAGGCCGACAATGCCGAAATTGGCCGCCAGCGATGGCATGAGACCGCGCGTCAACGGGTGGGAGTGAAACAGAAGATCGGATTGTTCGCCGACTTGCGAAAACAGAAACACCTGCCAGATCTCAATGCCATACAGCGCAATTGAAGCGCCGATGAATACAATCGTCGCCACGCTGGCGCTCAAAAGCACATGCCAACGCTGGGTTGCGATCAGGAAAATTGGGAACAAAAACCCGACTTGTGGCTTGATCGTCAGCAGTGCAATCAGGATGCCTGCAAGTATCGGGCGCTTGTCCAAATTGCGATAGATCAGAATAAACACGGCCGCTAACATCGCAGACAACTGGCCGCAGATCAGCGCAAACACAAAAGCCGGCATCAGCCAGACAGACTTGCGATACACCGGTTCATCAAAGTCCCGGACAACAAAGTACCAAAAGCAAATCACGCTCAGCCCGGTCATCAGTGCCAGGGCCGCATTGTATCCCAACAAGCCAAAAGGCGCGGAAATCAGCATGAAATGTGGCGGGTAGGACCAGTTCTGGTCGGGGTAGTCCGGCACCAGCACATCCAGCCGTGCGTTGTACGTATCAAAATCATAAAAGGCAGCGGGATTGTCTGAAAACGCGGCAATGCCATAATGCCACATATTGAGAAAGTCGCGGCCCAGCATCAGTCCGTTGCCATCAATCACGTAGCCATTGACGATGGTGCTGCCCATCAGACAGAAAATGGCGATCGCCGCAATCATCGCAATTTGAAGCAGATGATACGATTTGGCAAAATCAACTGAGCTATTCTGGTCGTTCACGGCATACCCCGACTATTCAGGGCAAGGGTCGTGCAAATTCCTTAAAATGAGATTAGTGGGCGGTCAATATAGAGCGTTTCAGTCGTCAACTGAAACGCTGGCGCGGATTTGGGTGTTGAAAATATTGGATCAATCCTTGTACCGCGATTCCACCAATGGCTGACAGAGTCTAGCTGCTGCGGCTGGCTATGGCTGCCGCAGCACCGGCCAGGCAACAGGCGGCAAACCGGTTCATGAAATGCAATGTACGTGGTGCTTGCAGCATGGCGCGCGCCCGGCCGGCAAGGCCAATATAAGGCAGCAGGACGCACAGCAACACCGCAAAGGTCAGTGCGAACAGCAAGAAGAAATCAAACACGGTTACAGTCCGCAAATCAAAGAAAGTTGGCAGCAAAGCGAGATAGAAAATCATCACCTTGGGGTTGCTCAATGTGACCAGAAAACCAGCGGTAAAACCCCGCCAAGGGCTTTCAGCCCGCTTGGCGGCAATGGCTTCGGCGGTGATGCCCTGGGTCCAGAACCCCCAGGCCATGTAGATCAGATACATGGCGCCTGCATATTTGAGCACGATAAATATTGTGCCAAATGCGCTCGCAATATAGCTCAACCCCAGCACCGCTGCGCCCAGGTAGATGACATCACCCAGCGCCAGGCCGACAACCATGGGAAGTGTTGGCTTGAAACCCGAGCCCAGCGCACGGGCCACCAGCGCTATGATGCCTGGTCCGGGAACCGCAACTGCAATAGCCAGGGCGATTGCATAAGTGAGAAAATTAGCCAGCGTCATAGTATAGTTTGCGATCCAATTCAGTCGGCTTTGTGAATAAAAGCGCCTCTTCCATAGGGCGCTGCGCTGCAGATTGTAAGCAGGTCAGCGCTTAAACCTTGTTTTGAGAAAACGCTCAATGCGTACCGGTGGAGCCAAAACCACCATCACCGCGATGGGTTGGTTCGGGCAATTCCGCGCTTTCGCTCGGAGCCAATTGGCTGACCGGAGCAATCACCAATTGCGCAATCCGCATGCCGCGCGTGATCTTGAAGGCCTCGCTGCCATGATTGATCAGCAAAACCATCAATTCGCCGCGATAGTCACAATCGATCGTGCCCGGTGTGTTCAAACAGGTTATGCCATGTTTGTACGCCAGTCCGGAACGCGGACGGATTTGCCCCTCATAACCATCTGGAATGGCAACGATGAACCCGGTTGGAACCAGCGCGCGTTCACCGGGCTCCAGTTTGGTGGCTTCGTCATGGGGAACTGCGGCAGGCAAATCCAGTCCTGCCGCACCGGAGGTTTCATAGGAGGGAATGTCAATCCCTTCACTGTGTGGCAGACGGTAAAAGAGCAGCTGGTTCATGGCTTGGTTTGTGTGCCGTCAATGCGCCGCCGTCAAGCCTCAACAACAGTCTCAAAGCCGCCAAAGATCATCCTTTTGCCATCAAAGGGCATGGCATTGGTGTCAGGTTGCATGAACGGATCCTGCATAATGTCTGGCCAAGCTGCATCGGCGACCTGTTTGGACGGCCATTTGACCCAGCCTACGATGATGTCCTCATCTTCGGCTTTGTTTACGGCCTTGCTGAAGGATGTGACATCGTCTGCGGGTACATCGACGCCCCAGTTTTCCAGGTAGTCCAGCGCACCCTTCTCTTTGAAGACGGTGGCGACCTGTGTGGCATGATCAATAAAGGCCTGCTTGTTTGCCTTGGGAACTGCAGCCACATAAATGTTGAAAAAAGCCATGAAATCCTCCCGGTGTTAAGTGGTCAATCGAACATAATACAGGTTTGACAGATTGCCATCAGCCTGCCATTCACGGGCAAAATCAAACGGACAGTTCCATGCCAGAGAATATACAAACCGAAGCCAGTCGGCGTCGCACCTTTGCAATCATTGCTCACCCGGATGCCGGTAAAACCACGTTGACCGAGAAGCTCCTGCTTTTTGGTGGCGCGATCCAGCTTGCAGGCGAAGTGAAGGCCAAGAAGAACAGAACCCAAAGCCGGTCCGACTGGATGAAAATCGAGCGCGAGCGTGGCATTTCCGTGGTCACGTCGGTGATGACCTTCGAGTATGGCGATAATGTCTTCAACCTGCTCGACACACCGGGCCACGAAGACTTCGCCGATGACACCTATCGGACACTCTCGGCTGTCGACAGTGCGATCATGGTGCTGGATGCCGCCAAGGGCATCGAGCCCAGAACGTTGAAATTGTTTGAAGTCTGCCGATTGCGCGACATCCCGATCATCACCTTTGTCAACAAGATGGACCGGGAAAGCCGGGACCCGTTCGAAATTCTCGATGAGGTCGAAGAAAAACTGGCACTGGATACCGCACCCATCACTTGGCCGATTGGCCGGGCTAAAACATTTTGCGGTACCTATCATCTTTCAGAAAACGCCGTGCGCCAAGGCGATGACAATCTTGAGCGAACCAAGGTCAACGGTCCAGAGGCTGATGCCGCCGCAGGTCTGTTGCCTGAAAATGAGCGCGAAGAGTTTATCGACCAGGTTAATCTGGCGCGAGAAGCATGCCGCCCCTTCGATCAGGAAGCCTATCTGGAAGGCCATTTGACGCCGGTGTATTTCGGCTCGGCCCTGAAGAACTTTGGTGTGCGCGATCTCATCCATGCACTCGCGGACTTTGCACCAGCGCCGCGGGCGCAAGATGCCGACAAACGCAAAGTGCAGGCCGAAGAAAAGGGCATGAGTGCTTTCGTCTTCAAAATCCAGGCCAATATGGATCCCAATCACCGTGACCGTATTGCCTTTGCGCGGGTTTGCTCGGGTGCATTGGATCGGGGCATGAAGGCCAAGCTGGTTCGCACGGGCAAAGCGGTCACCTTGTCTGCGCCGCAATTCTTCTTCGCCCACCAGCGTCAGACCGCCGACACCGCCCATGCAGGTGATGTTGTCGGCATTCCCAATCATGGCAGTTTGCGTATCGGAGACACACTCACCGAAGGCGAAGACATCGTGTTTCGGGGCGTGCCCAATTTCGCACCAGAAATATTGCGACGTGTCCGTCTGAAAGATGCCATGAAGGGCAAGAAGCTGACAGAAGCGCTTCAGCAAATGGCCGAAGAGGGTGTTGTCCAGCTGTTCCTGCCCGACGATGGTTCACCGGCAGTTGTCGGTGTCGTGGGTGCCCTGCAATTGGATGTTCTAAAGGCGCGGCTTGAGGCTGAATATGCATTGCCGGTCGAATTTGAGCCTGCGCGCTTTGCAGTCTGTCGCTGGATTTCATCGGCCAACAAGAAAGCCTTTGAAGAATTCATGGCCAAACACCGCGCTTCCACCGCCCGCGACCTGGATGGAGATCCGGTTTTTCTGGCGGAGAACGCATTCTCGCTCAACTACGAAGCTGAACGAGCACCGGAGATGGTCTTCAAAGAGATCAAGGATTATCAGGTGGGCAAAGCTGCTTGAGCTGATCGGGTGAAACCACTTTACCGGTTTTCGTCAAGCACCGTTCTGATCGCGGCAAGCGGTTCGATCAGCTTTTGCATCTGGTCGATTTGTTCTTGTGTGAAATTCTTGCCGATCATGGCAGAGATGGCGGCAATGGATTGGTCGCGACAGGCAGCGCCGCTCTCTGTCAGATAAACAAGTTTTGAGCGGCCATCGTCTTCATTGGCTTCGATTCTGATGTGGCCATTTTGGCTGAGCACTTTGAGTGAATGGGTCATGGTTGCCTTGGTGACCTGAAAGGCGGATGCCAGCGAAGCCGGCGTTTTGCCATCTCCCAGCCGCACCAGATGGTTCAGTATGCTGAAATGGGAAGGGTGCAGCCCATCCGGCAAAACCTTTTGCAGTTGTGCCGAGGAGAGCTGCGATATTATTCCGATTTCATTAAAGAAAACAAATACATCGGTCAAATTTTGTGCTGTTTTAGGCAGTGCGGCCCCCTATGATCCGAGTTTCCAATGGCCAGCGCGGAGTGGGGCCAACGGGCGCACAATATCCGATACGCACGAGCATTTGAACCGTTCCGCCCTCCGGCGCAAGACGATTGTGGACTTCGTCATAATGCGCTTTCATTTCAGGGTATTCCTGCAGGATTTGACTGTTGGGATGAAAGGCCAGGCCGAGCGAAGTTGCGGCTAAATTGGCCCGCACCCAATCCCTTCCGGCAGCGATCTGGCTCAAGCGGGAATTGTCGGGCGTGGTCATCCACACAAAGCCCATCGAAGTCGCCAAAGGCGCAAGCACGATGTCCCGACCGGATTGAAACGCCATCGAGCTCTTGTCCATTGATGCCTCACGCGACATCAGGCCAGTTACGCGCATCACATCCATCA
>JAHEJF010000077.1 GCA_024639025.1 Ahrensia sp.
GGCCGCGCGCTGGCACGATGGAAAGCAAATCACACCGGAAGACGTGGTTTGGAGCTTTGAGGTCCTGACACAGTACAACCAGCTTTATCGCGAATACTACGAAAACGTGACTTCAGCCGAGATTCTGAACGAGACCGATATCAAATTCAGCTTCAATGAGGCGAACAATCGGGAATTACCCAAAATCCTGGGCGATATGCCGGTCCTGCCAAAGCATTGGTGGGAAGGTATTGACGCCGAAGGGAACAAACGCGATTTCTCGCAACCGACATTGGAACCTCCCCTCGGGTCGGGTCCTTACCGGATAACATCATTTGATCCAGGCAACTCCATCACATGGGAGCGTGTAGCGGATTACTGGGCCGCAGATCTGCCGGTCCGAAAAGGTCGCTATAATTTCGACAGTTTCAAATATACCTACTTTTTGGATGCAACACCTGTGTGGGAAGCCTTCAAAAAAGGTGGTGTGCAGGACTTTCGCGCTGAAACCCGTTCCGTACGTTGGGCAAGTGAGTATAATTTTCCGGCATTCGAGGAAGGCAGGGTGGTGAAACGCGCGTTTCCGACAACCAGTCCACAGCCCATGCAAGGCTTCTCGATGAATATGCGTCGAGACAAATTCAAGGATATCCGTGTCAGAAAGGCACTCTTGCACTTGTTCGACTTTGAATCGGTCAATCGTCTGCAATTGTCAGGTCTGCGAACCCGCACCGACAGCTATTTTGAGGGCGGTGAGTTGCAGTCATCGGGCATTCCCGAAGGTCTGGAGCTTGAAATATTGGAAGAGTTTCGAGATCAGCTTCCTGAAGCGCTTTTTACCGAACCCTATGCCAATCCGGTTGGCGGTGATCGCGCAAAAAACCGCGCCAACCAACGCATCGCTGCACGATTACTGCGCGAAGCTGGCTGGGAGCCGCGCGATGGTTCCTGGGTGAACGCTGAAACGGGCGAAAAGTTCACCATCGAGATTCTGGGCGCCTCAGCCACGACAAACATCATTGCGGGGCAATTTTCGCAGGATCTTCGACAATTTGGCATTGATGCGAGCATTCGCATCGTCGATGCAAGCCAGTACGTCTCACGGCTTGAATCTTTTGATTTCGACATGACAACAGTCGTGCTTGCGCAATCCTTGTCACCGGGCAATGAACAGCGTGATTTCTGGTCATCGGCAACTGTCGACCGGCCAAATTCCCGCAACATGTCAGGGATTAGCAATCCGGTGGTTGATAAGCTGATCGACAAGATCATCTTCGCTGAAGACCGGGCTCAACTCAAAGCGCTCACACATGCACTCGACCGCGTACTGCTGTGGAACTACTACTACATCCCGCAGTGGCATTCGCCCGAAGAGTGGATCGCCTGGTGGGATAAATTCGACTTCGTTGATGACCAGCCCACTTATGCGGGTGTGGATTTCCAATCTTGGTGGGTCAAGCAGGATGGCGCTCAATGATCATTAATCGACGACGCTTTCTTGCCTGCACAGCCGGCGCAATTGGAGCCGGCATACTGCCCAAACTGTCCTTGGCGAGCAATCGGACAGATACGCCACTGCATGGGCTGTCCGCATTTGGCGATCTGAAATATCCCAAAGACTTTTCGCATTTTGAATACACATCACCCGAAGCACCAAAAGGCGGTACATTTAACTTTCAACCCTCCTACTGGTTTTTCAATCAGAACACCCAGACATTCAACACGCTTAACAGCTTTGTCCGCCGGGGAGACGCACCGCCCCGTATAGAGATGTGCTTTGATTCACTGGTCGTGGATGCGCATGACGAGGCCGATGCCGTCTACTGTCATCTAGCGGAAAGCGTAGAGATTTCAGCTGATGGCAACCGGTTCACCTTCAAGATCAGGGATATTGCGCGTTGGCATGACGGCACTGCGATTACCGCCGAAGATGTTGCGTTTTCCTATCTGACGCTCAAGGAACAAGGCCATCCGCAATTTTCTCTGCCATTGGGCCCGCTGGTTGAAGCGGTCGTGGTTGATCCGTTAACGATCACGCTTGTGTTTGACGGCACCCAATCGGCCCAGGACATCTTGTTCAACGCCTCGGTACCGATCATTTCAAAGGCCTGGTACAGCACGCACGAATTTGACAGCTCAACCCTGACGCCGCCACTGACATCGGGGCCCTACAAGGTTGGACGCTTCGATGCGGGATCTTTCATTGAGTATGAGCGAGTGGACGATTACTGGGCCAAGGATTTGGGCACGGCCAAGGGTATCAACCATTTTCAGACCATCCATATCGATTTCTACCAGGAGCGACTTGCAGCGTTTGAGGCGTTCAAGAAGGGCGACATAACCTTTCGCCAGGAGTTTACCTCCAAGCGCTGGGCCACTGAGTATGAATTTCCAGCTGTCCAAGATGGTCGTGTGATCAAGGCGCTATTTGAAGATGAAAAACGCCCGGGCATGCAGGCCTGGTGTCTGAACTTGCGCCGCGAACGATTTCAGGACCGGCGTGTGCGCGATGCCATTGCCCAGTGCTTTGACTTTGAATGGACCAACACCAATCTGTTTTACGGCATTTATGAGCGCAGCCAATCGATCTTTTCGGGTTCGCAATATCAGGCAACGGGAAAACCTGATGCGGCACAAACCGCGCTACTGGAAGAATTGGCGACCGAGCATGAGTTGCCAGCAGGCGTGTTTGATGACGCCTATATACAACCGCCCTCTGATGGCTCAGGACGTGACCGCAATAAATTGCGCGCAGCTTCACAACTGCTGAACGAAGCGGGGTGGAAGACAGATGATGACGGCTTCCTGCGCAATGAAAAAGGCGAAACACTGGATGTCGAATTTTTGATCCGCGCATCGGTATTCGAGCGGATTTATGGTCCTTATGTCGAGACAATGCGCGCGGTTGGGATCAATGCAAGTTTGCGACTCGTCGATCCCGCACAGTATCAGGCGCGCACAAGCAGCTTTGATTTTGACATGGTTGGCTTGGCTCTTGGTTGGACGCCGACACCAACTTCCAGCAGTCTTGACGGTGTTTTGGGATCGAAATCGGCTCAGTTGGAAGGCTCGCGAAACTGGCCTGGCATCAGCGATCCGCTGATTGACGCGATAATTTCCAAGATTGGGGCTGCAAAAACACGGGAATCGCACGAATCTGCCATGGTTGTGCTTGATAGGGTATTGCGGCTGAGGCGGGAATGGATTCCAAATTGGACATCGGCGAATCACCGCGTGGCCTATTGGGACATATTTGGTTTTGCGGAGAAGAAACCGGATTACTTTTGGCCGGTTGAAGCGCTTTGGTGGGTGGACAAGGAAAAGGCTGCAAAGCTTGGTAAAGGATAATTGCACCAGCTCTATGCAAGCGTCCCGAACGGGAGGACGCTGAGTTATGGGTGCTTACATTCTGCGTCGCTTGCTACTGATGATACCGACAATACTCGGCATCATGGCGATATCCTTTGTTGTTATTCAATTTGCTCCCGGCGGGCCGGTTGAGCAGGTCATAGCCCAACTGACTGGTGAGGGCGGAGACGCCACAGACCGCATTGCAGGTGGCGGTAGCGACTTTGCCAATGATGATATTGGCGCCAGCCTTGAAACAGGCGGTGGCAGCTCGAAGTACCGCGGTGCCCAGGGGCTTGATCCCGAGTTTATCGCTGATCTTGAACGCCAATTTGGTTTCGACAAACCACCTCTTCAGCGCTTTGGTTTGATGGTTTCAAACTATTTGCGCTTTGATTTTGGCGAAAGCTACTTCCGCGACATCACGGTTATCGACCTGATCATCGAAAAGATGCCCGTGTCGATCTCTCTGGGCCTCTGGATCACGCTGCTTTCTTACGCAATTTCCATTCCGCTGGGTATCAAAAAGGCCCTTGATGACGGCAGCAGCTTTGATGTCTGGACGAGTGGCATCATCATATTTGCCTATGCCGTTCCGGGCTTCCTATTCGCCATCATGCTGGTTGTCTTTTTCGCCGGCGGTTCATTTTTCGACTGGTTCCCGCTCAGGGGATTGGTGTCAGACAATTTTGCCGAGCTCAATTGGTTTGAGAAGATCGTCGACTATTTCTGGCATCTGACCCTGCCCCTGATCGCGCTCGTGCTTTCCGCATTTGCGACCACAACGCTTTTGACGAAGAATTCATTCCTCGATGAGATCCGCAAGCAATATGTGATAACCGCCCGCGCAAAGGGTCTCAAAGACAACGCTGTGCTTTATGGACATGTGTTTCGCAACGCGATGCTGATTGTCATCGCCGGATTTCCGGGCACATTCATCTCGGCATTCTTTACAGGCTCCCTGTTGATCGAGGTCATATTCTCCCTCGACGGGCTTGGGCTTCTGGGTTTCCAGTCTGTGCTTGGTCGCGACTATCCGGTGGTATTTGCCACGCTCTACATATTCTCGCTTATGGGGCTTCTGGTCGGCCTTTTGTCCGACCTGATGTATACGTGGATTGATCCGCGCATCGACTTCGAAACGAGGGATGTTTGATGGCGGATGCAACCATGGAAAACATCACGATGCCAAAGAAGGCATTTCTGTCGCCGATCAATCAGCGCCGCTGGCAGAATTTCAAGTCCAACCGCCGCGGATATTGGTCGCTTTGGATATTCATCCTTTTGTTTTTTATCTCACTGTTCGCTGAATTTATCGCCAATGACAAACCCATCATTGTTTCCTACAAGGGCGAGATCCTGACCCCTGTGCTGGTCAATTATCCGGAAGCCAAATTTGGCGGATTTCTTGCCCGAACCGATTATACCGATCCGTTTATCCAGGAGGAAATTGATGCAAACGGATGGATGCTCTGGCCGCCCATTCGATACTCATTCCGTTCGGTCAACAAGGAAGTTCCAAGCAGCGCGCCATCCAAACCTGCCTTCCTGTTCGACAGTCGTGACGAGTTGTGTGCGCGCTATCCAGCAGGCGCAGACGATCCCAATTGCGTTGCGGGCAATTTCAACTGGCTCGGTACGGACGATCAGGCGCGTGATGTGCTGGCGCGGGCCATATATGGTTTCCGTGTCTCGGTTCTGTTCGGGTTGATACTGACCGGTTTGTCAGCTGTCGTGGGGGTCACAATCGGTGCGGTACAGGGTTACTACGGCGGATGGACAGACCTGATCGGACAAAGGGTGGTCGAGATCTGGTCTTCGCTGCCACAGCTCTACATTCTGCTGATTATCGCCTCGGTACTGCCTCCGGGATTCTGGATACTTCTTGCCATCATGCTGGCCTTCTCATGGGTGGCTTTTGTTGGTGTTGTGCGAGCGGAATTCTTGCGCGCCAGGAATTTTGAGTACGTCAACGCCGCCCGGGCGCTGGGGCTGAACAACGCCAAGATCATGTGGCGGCACCTGCTGCCCAATGCCATGGTTGCCACCCTCACCTTTCTGCCGTTCATTCTGAGCGGTTCCATTGCCAGCCTTACGTCGCTGGACTTTCTGGGCTTTGGCTTGCCGCCGGGCTCTGCGTCTCTGGGTGAGATGGTTCTGCAGGGCAAGAACAATCTGCAGGCCGTTTGGCTTGGCGTGACCGGGTTTATCGTTTTGTCCCTGATGCTATCGCTGCTGGTGTTCATTGGCGAAGCCACGCGTGATGCGTTTGACCCCAGAAAGACCTTCGCATGACCGGCAAGCCACTGCTCTCCATACGCGACCTTGCGGTCGACTTTACACAAGGTGGCGATGTCAATCATGCGGTCCGGGGTGTGTCATTTGACATTGGTCCGAGGGAGACGGTGGCGCTGGTCGGTGAATCAGGGTCGGGCAAATCAGTGACGGCGCTGTCGGTGCTCAAATTATTGCCCTATCCGGCTGCAAGCCATCCCAGCGGGACAGTGGAATTCAAGGGCACTGACCTGCTGAACGCACCAGAGGCTGATCTTAGAAGTGTACGCGGCAATGATGTTTCGATGATCTTTCAGGAACCGATGACATCGCTGAATCCGCTGCACACCATCGAAAAGCAGATCGGGGAAATCCTTCGGCTACACAGGACGGTGCCCGAAGCCAAGGTGCGCGATCATATTCTCGAATTGCTGAAAAAAGTTGGAATTCGGGACGCTGACAAGCGGCTTTCCGCCTATCCGCACCAAATGTCTGGCGGACAGCGCCAGCGCGTGATGATTGCCATGGCGCTGGCCAACACGCCCAAGCTGCTGATTGCGGACGAGCCGACCACAGCACTTGATGTCACGGTTCAGGCCCAGATTCTCAAGCTGCTCAATGAACTCAAAGACCAGTTTGACATGTCGATGCTGTTCATCACCCATGATCTGGGCATTGTGCGGAAGATTGCAGACCGTGTTTGCGTGATGACCAACGGTGAGATTGTCGAAGCAGGACCCACAGCCCAAATATTTGACAATCCGCAGCACGAATACACACGTCACCTTCTGAACGCAGAGCCGAAGGGCATGCCGCCATCATTGGATGAAACTGCTCCGGTGGTGATGCAGGGCGACCAGATGAAGGTTTGGTTCCCGATCAAAAAGGGTTTCATGCGCAAAACCGTTGATCATGTCAAAGCGGTTGACGGCATTGATGTGACGGTGCGCGCCGGACAAACGCTCGGCGTGGTGGGTGAATCGGGTTCCGGCAAGACCACGTTGGGATTGGCGTTGTCGCGTCTGATTTCGTCGGAGGGGCGCATCTCATTTAATGGCGAGGATATCAACAAACGCAGTTTCAAGGAAATGCGACCGGCGCGCAAAGACCTGCAAGTGGTGTTCCAGGACCCATATGGGTCATTGAGCCCGCGGATGTCGATCAGCGAAATCATAGCGGAAGGATTGGCCATTCATGCGCCCGGTCTTACGCCCGCAGAGCGCGACGACCGCGTTGTCGGTGCGCTGAAGGAAGTCGGACTTGATCCTGACACAAGGTTCCGTTACCCGCATGAATTTTCAGGAGGCCAGCGTCAGCGTATTGCGATCGCCCGCGCCATGGTGCTCACACCCAAGTTCATTATGCTGGACGAACCGACTTCGGCGCTGGACATGA
>JAHEJF010000078.1 GCA_024639025.1 Ahrensia sp.
TTCCTGCAACCGCCCGTTCCTGGTTGGAAGTGTGTACTTTCATGCTGATATAGCCATCAAAGACGCCCGATTTGTCACGCTTGACCTCCGAGACCCGAATACCACGCTCCTTCACCATGATGGGTGCGGAAACCATGTTCACATCGGCGACTTGCGGGCGGATCAGGCCGGCCAGTGCCGCGCTCATCATCGCCTTGGTGTTCATGCTTGAAACCGAACCATCAAAGATGATTTCGACTTCCTTGATTGCACTTTCAGTTGCCTGGCCCACAAATGCACCTAGCACTTCGGCCAACTTTACAAACGGCTTGAGCACCGGTGCTTCTTCAGCGGTAATCGACGGCATGTTGATGGCGTTGGATACCGCGCCTTTGAGCAAATAGTCAGACATTTGCTCGGCGACTTGCAGCGCCACATTTTCCTGCGCCTCAGTGGTCGATGCGCCCAAATGCGGCGTACACACCACATTGGGGATATCAAACAGTTCATTCTCTGTTGCAGGCTCGGATTCAAACACATCGATACCCGCCGCAGCAACCTTGCCTGACCGCAATGCCTCGGCAAGATCCTTCTCCACGATCAGGCCACCACGCGCGCAGTTAACGATGCGCACACCATCCTTCATCTTCTCAAAAGCAGCCTTGTTGACAATTCCGCGGGTCTTGTCGGTCATCGGCGTGTGCAAAGTAATGAATTCTGCTCGGGCGAACAATTCATCCAGTTCCACTTTTTCAACACCCAGTTGAATGGCCCGTTCTTCAGACAGAAACGGATCAAACGCGATCACATGCATCCTGAGCCCGACAGCGCGAGAAGCCACCACGGCACCAATATTGCCGCAGCCAATCACACCCAGCGTCTTACCGGTTATCTCGACACCCATGAATTTGGATTTCTCCCACTTGCCGGCACGGGTGGAAATGTCGGCAGCAGGCAATTGTCGCGCAGTGGCGAAAATCAGCGCAATGGCGTGTTCGGCGGTCGTGATGGAATTGCCAAATGGCGTGTTCATCACGATGATGCCTTTGCGCGATGCCGCGGGGATATCGACATTATCGACACCGATCCCAGCCCGGCCAATCACCTTCAGATTGGTGGCCGCATCAATAAGCTTTTCGGTGGCCTTGGTTGCCGACCGGATGGCCAACCCATCATATTGTCCAATGATTTCAAGGAGTTTCTCCTTATCCTTGCCGACATCCGGTTGAAAATCGACATCGATGCCGCGGTCCCGAAAAATCTGGACCGCTGTTTCAGATAGCTTGTCGGATACTAATACGCGAGGTGCAGCCATTTTGGCCTCCATGCTTTCAAATAGGTGGAAAACGGCATGATCTGCCGTTCAATAAAATCAGGTGAGCGCGGCTTTCGCTTCCGCAAATGCGTAGCCGATCCATGGCATCAAGGCTTCGATATCCGATGTCTCAACTGTGGCCCCGGCCCAGATCCGAAGTCCGGGCGGCGCATCGCGATAGGCACCGATATCATAGGCAACGCCTTGTTTGTCGAGCAGGGATACCATGTTATTGGCAAAAGCAGCCTGTGCATCAGAGTCAAGCGCAACGACAGCAGGATCGGTGATTTTCAGACAAACCGACGTGTTGGATCGCGTTGCAGGATCGTCAGCCAGGTTTTCAAGCCAGTTCACAGAATCCACATAATCCTGGATCGCCTTGAAATTGGCATCGGCACGTTTCATCATGCCCGCGAGGCCACCAACAGACTGGCCCCATTCCATGGCATCGATGGCATCTTCAACCGCGAGCATGGAAGGCGTGTTGATGGTTGCCCCGCTAAAAATGCCCTCAATCAGCTTGCCGCCCTTGGTCAGGCGGAAGATTTTTGGCAATGGCCAGGCAGGTGTGTAGCTTTCAAGCCTCTCAACCGCGCGCGGTGACAGGATGAGCACTCCGTGCGCGCCTTCACCGCCCAACGCCTTCTGCCAGGAAAAAGTCACCACATCGAGTTTGTCAAAAGCCAAGTCTTGCGCGAACGCGGCAGAAGTCGCATCGCAAATGGTCAGGCCCTGCCGGTCCGCAGGAATGAAATCACCATTGGGGACACGAACGCCGGAGGTGGTGCCATTCCAGGTAAAGACGACATCATTGTCAAAATTGATCTGATCGAGATCGGGCAACGCGCCGTAACCCGCCTCGATCTTTCTGCAATTCTCAAGTTTGAGTTGCTTGATCGCATCGGTCACCCAGCCTGAGCCGAAACTCTCCCAGGCAACCATGTCGACACCACGTGCGCCGAGAAGCGACCACATCGCCATTTCCACTGCACCCGTATCAGACGCAGGCACGATACCAATGCGATAGCCATCCGGCACTTCGAGCAATTGCCTCGTTAAATCAATAGCTTGAACGAGCCTTGATTTTCCGGTTTTTGAACGGTGGGATCGTCCCAGAGATGCAGTTTGAAGATTTTCTGCTTTCCAGCCGGGGCGCTTGGAGCACGGGCCCGATGAAAAATTGGGGTTGGCCGGACGCAGATCCGGCTTCATCAGTTCTGTCATTTTTCTACCCTTCCAGATAGCAAGCCTCTCGTTAGGGAGAGGTGGCCTGCCCGTGCCTCTACTGGAAAGCCGGTACATCTGCAAGTGTTTTGGTAATGTGAGCGACAGGAATTGCGATCAAGTGGAGAATAAACGGCAAACGTTCACTCAGACTCGATCACCGCGCGGCACGGCCTTCGGTTACCAGTGCATCGACATCCAGTGGTGTGTTGTTGATCAATGGATTGCCATCCTCATCATATTGCCATTCCGAACGCGGACGATCGCGATACAGTTCCAGACCATTGCCATCAGGGTCATTCAGATATACCGCCTCGCTGACGCTGTGGTCGGCGGCCCCGGTGAGCGCATATCCAGCACTCAAGACGCGATCAATCACCTGGCCCAACGTTGCGCGGTCAGGAAACAGGAAAGCAACATGGTACAAGCCCGTATGGCCATTGGGTGGCGCCGAGCCGCCAAGACTTTCCCATGTATTCAGGCCCAGATGGTGGTGGTAGTCATCAAATGACAGGAAAGCAGCCTGCCGACCGTAAAGCATTACCACCCGCATCCCGATCACATCGCGATAAAAAGCGATCGCACGTTCGAGATCCGCAACTTTCAGATGGCCATGCCCTACATTGGCGCCCGGAACACCGTTGACTGCTTCTGCCATGATCAATTCTCCTTATATGCATCTGGTTACAGTACCAGATGCCGTGCATGGTTCAGCAAATGGGTATGGCTCAGACCACGTTCAAGCACCGCTGCGTTACAGCCTTCCACTAAAACGCTGGTGCGGATTTGGTCATTGAAAATATTGAACAATTCTGGCTGCGACGACACAAAGACTGACGGAGACAAAAAAGGCGGCCCGAAGACCGCCTTTGAATTCAGATCGAAACTTGTGTTACCAAGTGCTGACGCGCATACCGACTCGGACCGAGTGAACACTGTCCTTGTTATCCAGAAGCGTTGTGTCAGTCAGGTTTGCACCATCAAGCACTGAATCGATGTTCATGATGTGCTGGAAGCGATAACCGAAATCAAGTTTGATATTTTTGGTCAAATCATATGTGGCACCAGCTGATACTGCAAAAGTGGGCAACCATTTGGCATACACATCGTTGATCAACTCGTAGTCTGTAATAACCTCACCGAAATCACCGCCTGGGAAGCCACATGCTTCATCTTCATTGGCTGAACAGGTGACCAGGTGTTGCAGAGTAACAGCAGGACGCGCCATGCCCGCACCACCGCCTACATAAGGCGTGACACCAGCAAATGTAGGCAGGTCCACATAGGCATTCGCGAGCACCGACCATACAGCGTAGGATGTGTCTATGCGTTCAGTGCCGCCAATTGGAAAGGCAAAAGTTCCGGCGGCAGCAGTACAAGCGGCGACCGCGCAGCTGGTACCGATCAGATTGCCATCCCTATCGAAACTCACTGTTTGAGTCGTCGCACCATCGACCAGGTCGATATACTCAAAACGGCGAGAACCACTGAAACCGCGGAAATCCTGGAACACTGTTTCGCTAGAAGCTAGGCGATCAACAGTGACGTCAGCACGCAGAAGCGAGGTGAGTTGTCGTCCGACACCAACGCCGAAGCCATAACTGTCGCCGAAACGAAACTGCAAGGAAGGTAGACCGACGATCGGGTCATACGCAAAGCCACGTTCCTGCTCGAGATTGAAATTATACGAGACATCACCGCGCATGTACCAGCCCGAACCCAGTTCGGCCGGTTTCACGAAATTGGCATCATCGGTGTAGACATCATTGCCGTCCATATCGGCAGCCATGGCCGGCTGGATACTGAAAGCAACCGATGCAATGAGCGCTGCAGCGAGTATTTTTGATCGACACACCATTGTACGACTCTCACACAAGTAACATGAAGAAAGTCCCCCAGCGGAAGGCTGGTCTTTCCTTAGCGCCCACTATTGCCGATAAGTGTTAAGTGCCGGTTAAGCATAAAAATTAACTGTAATTTTTATTGATTGATCAACGTTCCTCCCTATTTGCCTGGATCGCTGGCCGGAGCCCAACGCAAAAAACCCGGCTCAAAGAGCCGGGCTTTCAGATCAAAGTATTTGATTTTACTTGTAAACCGGGGTCGGGTGGTACGCGACCTGATGTTTCTTGTAATGTTTGCCGCCAAACTTGTAGCGAAGGCCGGCACGAACTTCGTGGCTTGTGAAGCCCTCGTCATAACCAGGTCCGACACTATTGGCGAAACCAAACTGGTGACCACCCCGAATGCGCTTGTAGCGATAGCCAAGATCAACTGTCAGCTTTTTGGATACGTGATAGGACAGACCGGCCATCACAGCATATGCAAAGCGCCAGTCTGAAGATCCGCCATGAACAACAGTCGGATTACATGTGGCCGGAGCAGTTGATACACATTCTGTGTTGCTCAAATCATCCCAGTGCACATAAGCGCCACCGATACCTGCACCAATGTAAGGTGTGATGCCGACATAAGTGCCCAGATCGACATAGGCGTTCGCAAGAACCGTCCAGGCTGTATAGGAAGATGTATCGGTTGAGATACATGTCGCCGGTGCAAGTGCACCGCCACAAGGTCCAGTTGTTGAACCGGTGAAGTCAGAACCGAAATCGTAATCAACGGTCAAATCTGTACGCAGATAGGAGTTGATCTGATATCCTACACCACCGCCGATTGAGAACGATGCGTCAATATCGCCTGAGAGCGTGTTTGTGCCGCCTGGCGTTGCATAGAGCGCGCCCTCATATGTATTGCTGAATGCATAACCCACATCGCCGCGAATGTACCAACCGGACATTTTGTGTACAACGCGCTCGGGCGCCTCGTACACTGGGGTTTCGATAATCTCTGGCACTGCCAAATCAGCTGCAACTGCAGATGCGGTCATTGCCATTGCGATGGCTGAACCAGTGGCAAGAAGTCTAACTGCATGTTTCATAATCAATTCCTCAAACGCCCAAATCTCAACAAGCGGGCAATAGCTACGCTTGCCAAGATGATGGCTCGGAAAGGTTAAAACGCACTTAACCCTATATTTTTACCGCATTTATTCACCATGATGTCGCAGAGTGCACGCCGCACAATCGGAAAAAAACAGCTAGATCAGGGCCATAGCAGCACAAATATGCAGAGGCTATCTAGGCACGACAGCAGGGCGCGTCTGAAATTTACAAATCAGATCGGTAAAATTCGAGCTAATATTAATGGCTTGTAAACCACGTTTCGGAAAACCTGCCTTTTGGTCAGGCTGCGGCTTTGAGACCGCCGATCAAATCGGCAAGGGAGGTTACGATCTTGTTGACCAGCACCTGGTCATCGCCTTCTGCCATAACGCGAATCAGCGGCTCAGTACCCGACGGACGGATAACCAGGCGCCCGGCATTGCCCAGCTCATGCTCGGCTTCCTCAATTGCTTCCTTGACCGATTTGTGTTCAAGCGGCTTGCCGCCGTTGAAGCGCACATTTTTCAGTAACTGTGGAACAGGTTCGAATTTCCGGCAGGCTGAACTGGCGGGTTTGTCGGACTGCTTCAGGCAGGCGAGCACCTGCAAGGCCGAAATCAGGCCATCACCAGTGGTTGCATAATCGGACAGAATAATATGCCCCGATTGCTCACCACCGACATTATAACCATGGGCGCGCATGTGCTCGACCACGAAGCGATCACCAACCTTGGTGCGCGCCAATTCCAGTTCCTTGTCGTTCAAGAAGCGCTCGAGCCCCAAATTGGACATCACGGTTGCCACGACCCCGCCGCCGGTCAACCGGTCTGTTTCGTGCCAGCTCTGGGCAATCGTCGCCATCAGTTGATCGCCATCAATCACGGTGCCGGTCTCATCAACCATCAAGACGCGGTCAGCATCACCGTCCAGCGCAATGCCCAGATCGGCGCGCACTTCCTTGACCTTGGCAATCAGGGCCTTGGGATGCGTGGAGCCGCATTCGCGATTGATGTTCAATCCATCGGGTTGGTTGCCAATGGTCACGACCTCTGCACCCAACTCCCACAACGCAGCGGGCGCCGCCTTGTAGGCCGCACCATTGGCACAATCAATCACCACCCGCATGCCTGAGAGGGAAGTCGCGCGCGGAAAGGTACGCTTGGCAAATTCAATATAGCGATAAAGGTCGCCGTCCACGCGTTGTGCGCGACCAACCCCTTCGCCTTCTTCCAGGTAGTTGGAAAGGTCCTCATCGAGCAAACGCTCAATTTTCGTTTCCAGAGCATCGGACAATTTGTATCCGTCAGGTCCAAACAGCTTGATGCCATTGTCTTCGAACGAATTGTGCGATGCTGAAATCATCACGCCAATATCTGCGCGCAATGTACGCGTCAGCATGGCGACGGCCGGCGTTGGAACAGGTCCCAGGAGAAACACATCCA
>JAHEJF010000079.1 GCA_024639025.1 Ahrensia sp.
CACCATGGATGAAGACATCTCTGCGCCGGAAGGCGAAGACGACTTGCTGAACCCCGAAAATCCGGTTCTCAATCAGGTCAACCTTTTGAAAACGGCCTTTGGTTCGTAGTGAGGTCTATTACAGACAAACGAAAAACCCGCTGATCGCTCAGCGGGTTTTTTATGATCTGTGATCACGAAGATTAGATTCTGTCAGCCTTTGATGGTAACGCCGTGCCCGGATTTATTCAATATTTTCAATGACCAAATCCGCGCTAGCGTTTCAGTATAAGACTGAAACGCTCTAGAGGCCCAAGCCGTCGAAGCGTTTCTTGAACTTGGACAAGCGACCGCCACGATCCAGCAAGTTCTGGTTTCCACCATTCCAGGCTGGATGCGATGTGGGATCAATATCCAGGTTCATTGTGTCACCCTCGGCCCCCCAAGTTGACCGTGTCATATATTCTGTACCGTCTGTCATGACCACTTTGATCATGTGGTAATCTGGATGGATGTCCGTCTTCATCTCAAAAACCTCAATAAATTCATATTGTTGGCCGCGCTATTGCTGATCTTCCAACAAAGTTTCATAGCAAAAGCCGCGAACACGAAGCCCACGGCTTTAAAAATCGTTGGGCAGCGTATACATCAGTGACAATTCGCGCACAAGACTGTCCTGCGCAATTCTGCATATAGATGATCTGAACAGACAACAAACGGCAACTGCGGCACCATGAGCGATAAAGCAACATCTTCACAGAGAGCCAAGGCAAAGTCCATTCGTCCCTTGCTCACATTGTTTCCCTATTTGTTGCGGTACAAGAAACTCGTTGCCGGTGCGGTGTTCTTCCTTTTTCTGGCAGCAGTAACCACCCTTGCTCTGCCGATGGCAGTCCGGCGGGTCATTGATAATGGCTTTTCGGCGGATGATGCAGCGTTGATCAACAACTACTTCACAATGCTGATCGTCATTGCACTGGTCCTGGCGACCGCCAGCGCCATGCGCTACTTTTTTGTTATCACCTTGGGTGAACGCATCGTTTCTGATGTCCGGCGCGATGTTTTCGGACAGGTCATGAACCTGTCATCAACCTTTTATGATACGGCCAAATCAGGTGAGATCGTTTCCCGGCTGACCGCCGACACCACGCAAATCAAATCTGCAGTGGGCGCAACAGCATCGCTCGCATTACGCAATACATTGCTCGGCACGGGTGCTCTCGTGATGATGATTATTACCAGCCCGTCGCTCTCTGCCATTGTGATAGGCGTCATCCCGCTGATCGTGCTGCCCATTGTCGCCTTTGGCAGGCGTGTCCGCGCCAAGTCTCGAACGGCTCAGGATACATTGGCCGACGCATCGGCCTATGCAAGCGAAGCCATTGGCGCTGTGCGCAGCTTTCAGGCCTTTACCAATGAGAAATTCGCTTCAGACCGCTACACCGATGCGGTCAACACCGCCTTTGCTGCGGCGCGATCAGCAGTTGGCGCGCGCTCGGTACTGACGGCGTTTGCAATATTCATGGTTTTCTCATCGGTGGTTGCGGTGCTTTGGATCGGCGCCACACGGGTGCTGACCGGTGAAATGACACCGGGAACACTGGGCCAGTTCCTCCTCTACGCCATCTTTGCGGCTGGTGCGTTGGGCGCGCTTTCTGAAATTTGGGGCGAGCTTCAACTCGCCGCCGGTGCGGCTGAACGGTTGACTGAATTGCTTGTTGAAGAAAGCGATGTCAAATCACCCGAAAATCCGGTTGCTCTGCCCGAGCCACCTTTGGGCACACTGGCTTTTGAAGATGTGACCTTTGCATATCCTACAAGGCCAGGGGATCGGGCGCTCAATGGCCTTTCCTTTGAGGTTAATCCGGGCGAAACAGTCGCAATCGTTGGTGCGTCTGGCGCCGGTAAAAGCACTATCTTTGGCCTTCTCATGCGCCAGTACGATCCGCAGTCGGGCAAGGTCCTTGTTGATGGGGTCGATATCAAGAGCGCAGAATTGCGCGATGCCCGCGAGCGCATGGCAATCGTACCCCAAGACGTCGCAATCCTGTCCGGCACCGTCGCCGACAATATTGCATTTGGCCGACGCGGTGCGACCGAGCAGGAAGTAAAAGCAGCGGCAATAGCGGCGCAGGCGGATGGCTTTGTCAGCGAGTTGCCCGATGGGTACCATACCCAGGTTGGCGAGCGCGGCGTCACACTTTCAGGCGGACAGCGTCAACGCCTCGCGATTGCGCGTGCCATTTTGCGTGATGCACCCATATTGCTGCTTGATGAAGCCACATCCGCACTGGATGCCGAGAGCGAAACACTGGTGCAAAAAGCGCTGGAAGGACTGATGGAAGGTCGTACGACACTCGTTATCGCGCATCGCCTCGCAACAATTTTGAAGGCGGATCGGATTCTTGTTATGGAAAAGGGCAGGATCGTCGAAACCGGTACACATGCTGTCCTTGCCAAGAAAAAAGATGGCGTCTACGCACGCCTCGCAGCGCTTCAATTTAATGCCGGGCATGCCGCGTAATACGGTGTAGCGAATCCAAGAACGTGAGTTAGAAAACCAAAATCACCGCTCGGTGAGTTTGAGCTCAATGCGCCTGTTGCGTGTGCGTGCTTCATCACTGTCGGCGCTGTCCAAAGGCTGGAATTCCCCAAAACCCGCAGCGACCAAACGTCTGGGCGTCACACCTTGATCAATCAGGAATTTGACCACAGATGTAGCCCGTGCCGAAGACAATTCCCAGTTATCCCGAATCCGGCCAGTGCCCGATAGCGGCACATCATCGGTGTGCCCATCGACCCGCAATACCCAATTGATCTCGGATGGTATTTCTCGCTCGAGCTGCAAAATCGCTTCCGCGAGTTTGGTCATTTCGGACTGGCCGGCAGGGTTAATCTCTGTAGCACCCGATGAAAACAAAACCTCTGACTGGAACACAAAACGGTCACCGACAATGCGAATATTGTCTCTGTCAGACAAAATCTCACGCAACCGGCCAAAGAAGTCGGACCGGTAGCGATTAAGCTCCTGAACCCGCTGGGCCAATGCCACATTCAGTCGGCGTCCCAGATCGGCAATTTTTGCATTGGAATCAGCATCGCGTTGCTCTGAAACATCGAGTGCAGCTTCAAGCGCCGAGATCTGGTTTCGCAATGCTGAGATTTGCTGATTGAGCAGCTCGACCTGGCTAAGTGCACGTTGGCTCACCAGTCGCTCTTGATCGAGAGATTCTGAAAGACTGTCCGCTCTGGCACCTGCCGCCGCCGCAGCACCTGCACCACCTGCCAACAGACGCTCCAAGCGAGAGCGTTCATCTTCCGTTGTTTGAAGAGAAGACTGCAATCCCAGCAACTGGTCTTCTACGTCCTGCCTGTTGGTCTGCTCCAGAGCCAGCAAATTGGTCAACTCATTGATCTGCGCGTTCAGGCGATTGAGCACCACATCCTTGCCGGTGATCTCCTGGCTGAGCAGGAATTGCGCCAGCACAAACACCGACAGCAGGAACATGATGGCAAGCAAAAGCGTTGACAGCGCATCAACAAATCCGGGCCAATAATCAACCCGTGACTCTCGGCGCTTTGAACGTGCTAGTGCCACCTATTTGCCTTTCGATAGCTTTGTAACCGCGTCCGACAATTGCACCAGTGTTTCCCTGATGGCTTTCTGTTCCTTGGCCTGTGCATCAGCCCAATCACGCATCATTTGCTGCTCGCTGCGCATTGATTTGACCAGGCCCTGAATGCCCTCTGCAAGGCTGCCCAGTGCGGCATTGGTCCGCTGATTTGCTCCGCTTTCCTGCATCGAACTCAGACGATCGGCCAAATCCTTGAAATCGGCGGTGGCACCTGGCTGCTCTGCAACAGCGAGTGCAGCGCCAGAATCGGGATCAGCCACAGAGGAAAGCCAGTTTTCCAGCTCAATATAGAACCGGTTCTGCGCACGACCGGCCTGTAGATCCAAGAAGCCCAGAACCAGAGAACCGGAAAGACCAAACAAGGATGACGAAAATGCTGTGCCCATGCCGTCAAGCGGCGCGGCAAGGCCGTTTTTCAACGTATCCAGAATATCGTTGGTGTCGCCCGATCCGGGATCAAGTGATTGGATCGTTGTTCCGATTGAACCGATCGTCGCAAGCAGGCCCCAAAACGTACCAAGCAGACCGAGAAACACAAGCAATCCAATAAGATAACGCGATGTATCGCGTGATTCATCCAGCCGTGTCGCAATGGAATCCAGGATCGAGCGCATCGACAAGGTGCTGATCGATACCGATTGTTGCCGGCTTAGAAGCCCGCGCATTGGCGCCAAAAGGACCGGTGCCTTGCGCGCCGCATTGACCGTGTCGCCCGCCTTGAAGGAGTTGACCCAAGCAACTTCACGAAACAGTCGTATGACCTGCAGGAAAATCAGCACGATACCGACAAAAAGCACCCCGAGGATTAGACCATTCAAGCCGGGATTAGTTGCAAAAGCGCTGGAAATCTGCCGGTACAAAACCGCCGCGAGGAATCCAACGAGAGCCAGAAATATCAACATTGACAGCAGGAAGACCTGCGGATTGGAAAGTTTGTACGGATCGAATTTTTGCCGCGCAACTGCCGCTATAGGGTCTTCCGGACCATTGATCGCCATCGATCACTGTCTCCCAGTAATAGTGCAACTGATGTGCAAATTATTTAGTTCGACTAGACAATAAAGGAAACTGTGGCGGAAATGAAAGCAAGAATGCAAACGAATTTCGATTATTTACCTGTCTTGAGCGGTTGTCTTAGTTTTGCGCCGAGTTGTTTCTTGATTTGCTCGTTGCCGCACAGAATACTGCCCGAGGTCAGCATGTCTTGCCCATCATCGATATCCGACACAAAACCTCCAGCTTCTCGCACCATGATGATACCCGCAGCCATGTCCCATGCGTTCAGATGTTCCTCCCAGTAGCCATCCAGGCGCCCGGCAGCAACATAAGCTAGGTCAAGAGAACATGCACCGCCACGCCGTATGCCCACACAGTCGTTCATCACATTTTTCAGCTGAATCAGGAATTTCCCATGATCGCCGCGTCCCAAATGCGGCACACCACATCCAATAACACTGTCGGTCAATTCGCGCCGCGCCGCGACCCGCAGACGTCGATCATTGAGAAATGCACCGCTGCCTCGTTCGGCAGTATACATTTCATCGGTTACAGGATTGTAGATCAAGCCAGCAACGATGACGCCCTGATGCTCAAGCGCGATGGAGATCGCAAATTGCGGAATGCCGTGCAGAAAATTGGTTGTGCCGTCCAGCGGATCAATGATCCATCGGCTGTGGGCTTCCGTACCTTGTCTCTCGCCACCTTCTTCCATCAAAAAACCAAACGCAGGGCGCGCCTTCTGCAACTCGTCATGCAGTGTTTTTTCCGCCCGCAAATCGGCCTGGCTGACAAAATCTCCCGGTCCCTTGACAGAGACTTGCAGATTTTGGACCTCGCCGAAATCACGCGCGAGACCACGGCCTGCCTTCACTGCAGCCTGGATCATCACATTCATCAGGGCTGTGCGCGCCATCTTGTTTCCCGTTCCTTGTCAGTAGAGCCTTTCGGCCCATGGTTGAAACGCTGTCGCCGAATTGAGAATCGCAACCGTTTAATCAATCCGAGTGCACCAATTTCATCATTTTGCGGACAGCGCCAGGCGTTTACTCTGCGCGCTTCACATAGGTGACATCATTGGTATCGACCACGATGCGCTCACCTGCCGTGATAAAGGGGGGCACCATCACGCGGACCCCGTTGTCGAGCACCGCCGGCTTGTAAGACGATGATACAGTCTGTCCTTTGACAACCGGGTCTGCCTCAACGATCTCCAGCGTGACCTGCCCGGGAAGACTGACGCCGATCGGGCGTTCCTCGTGGCTTTCAACAGTGACAATCATGCCATCCTGCAAAAACGCCGCGCGGTCACCAACGAAATCCTTCTGGAGTTCCAACTGCTCATAGGTTTCGGAATCCATGAACACCAAGGCACCATCCTGTTCATACAGATATTGATAGTCCTTCTGTTCCAGACGTACCTTCTCGACAGTCTCATTGGCCCGAAAGCGCTCATTGAGCTTCGTGCCATCAATCAGGTTCTTGAGTTCAACCTGATTAAATGCACCGCCCTTGCCCGGTTTCACAGCATTGGTTTTCACTGCCACCCAAAGCCCGTTATTGTGCTCAATAACATTGCCCGGCTTAATCTCGTTGCCGTTGATCTTCATATTGTCTCTCGTTCGTGCTGAAAATTGTGGGATCCAACGCGCAATTGGCTCGGATCGGCTCCATCCTGTTCATGGTTCTGACGCACATGCGCAGCTTGGCCGGTTCAAGACCACAAAAGCGCCCCGGATGCAAGACAGTTAAGTCTGCTGGGAACAATTGGAATCGCGACACAAGGAATTTCGACGTGACTTAAGAGCCGCAAAACCAATCAGAGGCAGAAACGTTCTCAGGGAAAATCGGCATCGGTCTTAAACTATCTGAGCCTGTTCGCACGAATGAGCGCCGCCTGTTGCGTTTCAGCCGAGAGTCCCTGCCAAAAGTCATCAAGAACGGGGTCGTCGAGACCCTCGCGGCGCGCCAGGATCAACCAAGCAGCTGCCTCAACAGAATCCGGGTCCACGCCGATCCCTCCCCAATAAAGCTTGGCGAGCGATATTTGCGCAGTCACATTGCCACTCGTTGCTGCCCGCTTGATCAGACCAAATCCGCGTTTTAGATCTCTCTCGCCGCCAATGCCACTGAGTATCATGTTGCCCAGTTCATATTGGGCAGTGTCAAAGTTCTGAGCTGCTGCCTTTTCCAGCCACCGCCGTGCCTCCTCGACATCAACAACCACGTTGCCTGTGCCCGCCAGATAATAC
>JAHEJF010000080.1 GCA_024639025.1 Ahrensia sp.
ACCTGTACATTGTAGCCCCCATGGACAGCGAATTCGTGACTGTTGGGATCACGCGCTGCAATCCATATCGGTGGACCGCCTTGTTGAACCGGCTTAGGGGCAGAGCTTGTTGCCGGAAATTGATAAAACTCCCCTTCATGGGCGCAATTGCCGTTCCAAAGTTGACGCAATAATGGCGTGGTTTCACGCATTCGCTGCCCAGCTTCCCATGCATCCATGCCAGGCATCATGCGTTCATACTCATAAGAGTATGCCCCCCGCGCAATACCCACTTCCAGGCGTCCGCCGGTCACCAAATCTGTCATGGCTGCTTCACCAGCCAGCTTTATCGGATGCCAAAAGGGGGCCACAACAGTGCCTGTTCCGAGCTTCACGTTTTTTGTTCGATGAGCTAGATCAGCAATGGTCGTAAACGGATTGGGCGCGATGGTAAACTCCATCCCGTGATGCTCGCCAGTCCAGATTGCACGCATGCCTCCTGCATCAGCCATCTGGCACAGTGACACGAAGTCTTCATATAGTTCCGTATGCGGCTGCTTGGCATCCAAGCGCTCCATATGTGCAAACAGCGAGAAATCCATAATGTCCTCCTTAGTTTTTGGGCGGCGGGTGCACATCACCAGAATCGGCGTTTCCGATGAATAGGCCAAATTGTTGGTTGCTGAATTCAGACTTGAAGCGGCGCATCATTGATGTTGCACCAGGTTGCGCCATGCGTTCGGCATCGAGCGTCTCGATAGGTACAAACTTGCCCACACTGTCACCGTCCAATGAACGTGCAGTTGCCCTATAGTAAGTGAAATGCTCATTGGTAACCGGGGCGTCAAACACTGAATAAGTCTGACGGATTTCGACGTCCAGCCCGCGGTCTGTAAGCCATTGGCCAATTGCCGATGGGTCGCGGTACGGGTCAGTTGATTCGACAACTGGCAATTCGTATTTGCCATCAACCTCTTTGACCAAGACCTGATCACCACATACGATCAAAGCACCCGCAAAAGCGATCACCGGCTCAGTACGCTCGCCAGCAATATTGTACTGCGGGTTGAGATTGAAATATCCACTGCTTGAATATCCCAGGCCTTTGGCCGGATTGTTTTCAAACGCCCGAACCTCACCCAGTAGAATGATATGATCGCCGGCATCAATTTGCTGGTGTGTTGAACATGAAAAGCTGGCCGCAACACCGTCGATTATCGGCGAGCCAAAACGATCTTCGGACCAATCAGTTTGGGCAAATCTGTCAACTTTTGACGATGCAAAAAGGTTTGATATCGCCTCTTGATCTTCGGCCAGTATGTTGACGGCGAAGTGCTGGGCCTTTTTGAAAACATCGAAGCTTGAAAGATGGTTTCCCGGACAAACCAATAATAAGGGTGGATCAAGTGAAACAGAGGTGAAGGAATTCGCTGTAAAGCCGACATGACTTCCATAGTCTGCTTTTGCCGTGACGACGGTGACGCCTGTCATGTAGCTTCCAAAGGCGGCACGCAGTTCCTTTGCATCGAACTCAGACATCCAACAAATCCTTTAATTTTGCGAAATCAAGGATATGCCCGGTGACTTCATCGGCATGGGTCATCGGCATCATGTGGCGAGCACCTTCAATGATAACCCCTTGGCCGTCTTGCGCCAATGTCGCGAGAGCTTCAGACATGGCAGGTGTAGAATTGGGTTCTTCTGAACCGGTTATGCAGAGCATGGGCGCCTCAAGCGAACGCAATTCGTTGTCGGATGGACCATCTGAATTGGCAAACACATGATAGGCGGCAGCATAGCCCTCCGGTTGCGTTGACTTCAGCATGCGTTCGCAATTCTGGTGCGCATCAAAAAATGGACCAATTGGCGATTGGCCAAACCATCGTTCGAGCGTGCCAGTCGGATCTACGATGCCTAGAGATGCAAGCTCCTTTGCTCTTGCTTTCACCGCAGCGGATGCAACTGCCGTTCTGCGAAAGATAGCATTGAGTGGCAGGACCGCCGCCACAGTCTTGGGATGCCGAATAGCCAATTCCAAGGCAATCAACGCGCCCAAAGAATGACCGACAATGATTGTCTGCCCTGCAGAGGCAGAAAGTGTGTTGGCCAGTTTTGATGAATAATCTGTGAGAGTAACCTCTCCTCTTCCAGCAAGAGTCGAGCTTTCGCCATGTCCGGGCAGATCGATCGCCGTGACAGTGAAATGCTGCGCCAGTCTTGGCAGCATTGTGTCCCAACAATCAGCGTTCAGGCCAACACCATGTATCAGGAGTATTTTGGGTCCGCTGCCCCCGCGCCATCCTGCGAGGCCGTTCGATATCTTAGACCGAGGCAGGATTGTCGATGTCATGACCCAAATCTTTCAAGTCTTGGTAGCGATCACCGTTCCGATGGTGAGGACGACCACCAGTTGCCCCAGCCAATGCGATGACAATCTCATCGGAGCGTGGCTCATCACAAACAGAAAATTGGATCGTCAGATTATGAGATCGACGGCCAGCATCATTCTTGTCCATCAATGGGATTGCGATAGGCGCATTTGCACCACCACGCGTGTTTGCAAATGTTAAGTAGCTTTTTGCGCCGACTGCGAACATTCGCCAAGGTGCCTGTGCCTTCTCAATCCCTTCGATGAGCACTTCCTCATCGTAAGTTACAAAATTTCGGATATCAGGCGCCAATGGCTCGACTTCCCAGATTCTAATGGTTTACGGAGTTTGGCGTTGGGCCATTCGTTTGACAAGCATTAGTTTTTGGGCACATCCATTAGGGCACTGTCAAAGCAAAATAATATACCCTTGGGAAGCGGTTCAACCGGCTTACGCAAAACTGGAAAATGCAAGCAATATCAATGCTGGTGAAATCTCATTTTACCTCGTGACCCAAGTAATAAAATTTGCGCTGACAGTGTCACTTGAGCAGTTGGGTAATTACCCGACGTCCGAGTGATGTTGCGCTCACGCCGGTGAAGAAAGAGCCAAACCGGCCGGAGTAAACTTCTTTGATCATGGTGAGCCGAGTACCGAAGCTATGCTCGATGGCGAGCGCAACTTCCTGATCTCCAACCCGCGCCACTTTTGCGTTCAGATCGGTTCCGCGGAAGCGAAGCTTCACCTTGCTTCCGACCGGCTTATTGAAGTTACCGGCCACTCTCATTCCATAAATGGAGATGTCCAGCATGTTCGCGGGGATAAACTTACCTCCCCAATCAAGTTCAACTGTTTCCGATGCTGTGAAGCGCTCAGCACGGCGCATGCGTGGGCGTTCAATGCAACAGAACATTGCGATGAGCAGAAGTACGATATTGTACCAACTCCAAAACAGCGCAACGATACTAGAATCCTCCAATGTGCGATTGGGGTCGAGGTGAAAGGATATGAGCAGTCCGAACAGCGTCGCAAACAAGAACAAGGCAAAGAACACAATCATCTTCCACTGCACCACTGTCTTGCTTCGATCGCCACCTTTTGCAGTGACTTTGAATTTGTGACCCTTTGGTTTGACGAGCCCGATAAACACCGATTGGATTATCTCACGCATGGCAAGAAGCTGTGAAACATCTGTGAGGATTGGCATGATCCGGCCCTTGGAAAGCCAGCCAATCACGGCAACATGGCCCACAAAATATGGGAGAAAATGAGCCAGGCCACTACCCAATTCCACATCCAGGGCACGAATTCCGAAAAGGAAATAGGTTATGGGCACCAATAGGCTTGCAAGGCGGAAAAGGTAGGTTCCAGACCAATAAAGAAAGCTCTCAATCAGGCTGAACCTGTCTGCCCACGTCAAATTATTGGCATAAAATGGTCCGTCTGCACTGCGAAGGATTTGGATAAAGCCCAAGCACCAGCGGCTACGTTGAGTAATATATTCGTTTAAGCCTTCCGGAGCCAAGCCCAAGCTCAGGCGTTCGTTCAGATACACCGTTCGATAGCCAAATTGCTTCAACCGCAGTGTCAGCAGGTAATCTTCTGTAATTGACGTTGTCGGGAATCCACCTGCCTCCTGCAGCGCTTGGAAACGGATGACCGAAGAAGTTCCACAGCAAAACGCAGTACCCCAGGCATCCTTGGACGGCATCAGTACATCAAAAAAGAATCGCTGTTCATCTGGCCAGATATCAGCAGCGCCCAGATTGGCTTGGATTGGATCTGGGTTGACGAAATGCTGGGGAGTCTGAACGATTCCCACATCGTCTTCAGCAAACAGGCAAACCGCGCGCGACAGAAATGCAGAAGTCGGTACGAAGTCGGCATCCAACACAGAAATAAACTCTGGCCGAGTTTCAAGTTGTGCTATCTGCTCGAGCGCATGATTGATATTGCCCGCTTTTGCATGGGCGTTGTCAGGCCTTGTCAGATAGTTGCAGCCAAGCTTGGCGGTCAGCTCCCGCAACCAATCGCGACGGCCGTCATCCAGCACCCAAACCCGGTGGCGCGAATAATCCATAGCCAACGCACCGGCAATTGTTCGCTCGAGGATCTCTTCCTCCTCATTGTAGGTGCATATCAATACGTCAACGAGTGGTGCCGTTCTCCGAGGGTCTTGACGCGTCAGATGCCTGTCGACGTCTGACGTCCGATCACGCACACGCATAAGTGTGACCAGTGTCAGCAGCGAACCTGCAACAGCCAGCATTTCGATAAACAGAAACACCAGCCCCAGCATTAGGTCCGGACCTTCATCTATTGGTGGGAGTGTGGCCGTTATTCGCCAATACATGTATCGAACTGTTAGCAGAAATACGAGTGCGACCGGCACCCATCTTAGTCGGTCCGAGGACCTTATCCAGGGGAGCAAACAAAAACTCACGCCAAGCACGATTGTGGCGGGCCACACTCCTTGCTGAATTGCTTGTACAAGCGGGTTCATATCAAATGCTCGAGGCTGATCTAGGTCTTGACGTCAAATATGACGCGACCGGTTTTGCCGAGTAAGCATTGGCCACCTGCATCGAGTTCAGGTACCTTGACTGTCGCACGATAGGGTTCTTTTTCAAGCGCAGAGGGTAGTATTGCGAGATTCGCGGAAGCCGAAGACACGCCACTTAACTGCGTTACTCTGGCTGCGAATTCACGATTGGATCCACGCAATATGAATGTTGCCTTCTCGCCGACGGTCAATCGATTATAAACTTCTTCGCTCACAGCCGTTGTAACCAAGACAGTTTTACAATCGAGCATGCGCAATAATGGCTGGCCACGAGATACCTGTTCGCCATTGGCCACCAATGGCTCCCAGATTTGGCCCGTAACTGGCAGGATGATCTCTGCGTGCTGCTGTCGATTGAGGTTGCCTTTTTCTCTTTCCAATGATTGCTCCAATGACTCTATGCGATCTGACAGCGCAGCCAGGCGTGCATTGACTTCTGCGATTGCATCATCTGTGGTGTCGATCTCGGTTGCTGGTCTGATCTGGTCATTAAAACTGTCGCCGAAAAAGCCGCCTTCAGCCAATGTATCGTATTCGAGTTCAACCCGACGACGCTGAGCCTTGACCCGTTCCAGTCCGGCATTGAGAATGGCGACTTCATTTTGGATTTCGTAGTGACTCCCAACCGCCACCAGTTCCTTTTCAAACAATTTGGCACTGCGTTCTCGACGAGCGTCGGTACTGGCGAGCTTGGCTTCAAATTCGGCTTGATTTGCTATTGCTTCATCGATTCGAGTTTGAAGCTCCTTAAGCCGAATGGTACGATACTGTTCAACCCGATCGACCAACCGCGCCCGACGAAAGAGCAGAGATTTCTTCTCCGCCTTAACGCGATCAAATTCTATGAGTTCCAGTTCGATCTGTTTGGTCAGATCGTTCGCCTGACTTGTGTCGATGCGCTGGTTTTCAACCTTGGCGATCAAAGCACCATTGCCCAAGACATCATACAAGTCGCTAATCTCGCGTTGAAACTGAACGACGCCCTCAATTGGCGTCCGAACAGTGACGACGCGCGCATTAATTATGGCCTCAACACTTGATACCTGGAAAAGACGGGCGGCCGGTGCCCACCCCGCTGCGATGATGAGCAATATCCCAACGAGCGTCTTGATGACCTGCTTGGTTCGCTGTGCTTTGGCAAGGGCGAGCAGGGTTGCCGAAAAACGGACACTTTGCTTGCTGGTTGCAGGATCCTTGGGTCGTTCGTCGGGGATAACTTTGCCACGCGCCGAAACCGCTTCAGCATTAGCGGAGACCTTCTTGCTGACCCGCTTTTCAGTCGGCTTCAATCTTGCCTCGGGAGATTCGAAATTTTCGTGCAGCAATTGTTGAAGTTCGGCTGCACCTCCGGGACGGCCTTGCAGTGGATTATTGGCAGCTTGCTGTCCAGGTTTTGCTTTCGATCGCACTGCGGCTTGGTCTCTTGAACGGTCCTGTGCGGGACTGCTGGCAGTCGGCGTGCTGGATTTTACTTGGGGTTTAAGCTGAGATCGCTGTTGTGCGCTGCGATTGAGATCGTGCCGTTCAATATTTTCCGCACCAGTTGAAATTTGAGTTGCCCTGCGTTTCGCTTTCAACCGTGCCAATAGTATCTTTTTTTTCTCGATTTCTGAGATGCGAGATCGCGCATTCTCTACTTTTGTTGCTTTCTGTGATGCCGTCGACATACCTGGAAATCACTTTCATCCCGCACTTGTGATCTGAAACTCGAGCTTGTGCGCTGGAACCGACAGGAAACAATCACTCGGCATTTGCGCGTGAAGCTAAGCTGAAAAAGACATGTCTGATTAGACTGCGAGATGGCGTCATGCACCCGGAAACCGGCTCACGCGCGTATACTTATCAACCAGAGATTTGGTAAGTGTGAAAAGCTAGACTTAGCTTTACTTAGGGTTATCGAATCACTAATTTTTGACGCT
>JAHEJF010000081.1 GCA_024639025.1 Ahrensia sp.
ATGTATGGCACGGCCTGGCAGAAGGCAACGTAGCCATGGCGCCATACGCCAACATGCCAGATGATGTTGCCGCCTTGGCTGCTGAAACCGAAGAAAAAATCCGGACTGGCGAATTGGAGCCTTTCACAGGGCCAATTACAAAGCAGGACGGCACGGCCTGGTTGGCCGATGGTGAAACCGCTGATATTGGAACGCTGCTGGGCATGAACTTCTATGTCCAGGGTGTCGACGACCAACTTCCCCAATAAGTCAGGATTAGGTTCCAGACCGGCGTCGCAGCAATGCGGCGCCTTTTTTGTTGAAACTTGCAGATATCTTTTGTGTGCCAGTTGGAGCGCTTCAGTCTTCAAATGAAACGCTGACCCGGATTTGGGCATTGAAAATATTGGATAAATCCGGGTGCCGCGATTTCATCAAATGCTGACAGCGTCTAATGGCTGTAACGCTCCATTTCGACGGTGCCCATTTCATGCATGGCTCGTCGCATCAGGATTGCAAAAAACAAGAGCAGAAAGATCGACGCAATCGACATGCCCATCGCCATGAAAAGCAAGACAATGATCGGTGAAAGATAAACCAGGGCTAACACCGTTTTCTCGTACGGCAGAAAACCCTCTTTCAAGCCCAAGCGGCTGATCAAGGCGATCGCTGGTGCCAGAATGAAGAGATCGTAATTCAACCCGAATGGCGTGATGATCAAGGCGCCACACAAAAGTACCGCTGACTTGACCTCGATTGACACATGATTGCGCGGCAACCATGCCACAATCACGAATATGGCGATGATCAGCGCAATCAGGTAATGGACGGTGCTGGCCAAAATATCTGAAAGTCCGAACAAGCGCAGAGATGCGTAGGCAGAGATCATCTTTTCCCAGGCGACAATACCTTCGCGCATGGTTTCGACCGCCAGGCCGCTTTGTGAAAGAAAGACTGACCAAATGTCAGCGCCGAAAACAACGACCGACAGCGCCATCAAAACCACCAGTGTCACGCCTGCAGAAATGATCGTGCGCCAATAGCCTCCAGCGAGCAGCGCAAATGGGATCAGGATGCCCAATTGCGGTTTGAAAGTCAGCAACCCAAACAGGATTCCTGCAACAACCGGGCGCGTTGGCAACAAAAACAATCCGCCGGCGAACAATGCGGCACTCAGAAAAGCGTTTTGCCCATGCGACACGGTGAGAAATGCCGCTGGAAATGCCACCGCCAGCAGCAGCGTTTCCAATTGCCTTTCGGTGATGCGCACCAGCACATAAGCCGCTGCTGAAAACGAAAGCAACATCCACGCCAACAGTGCGCCGTAATAGCTCAGCAGCCCCAACGGCATCATATAGGCCAGATAGTGTGGCGGATAGAAGAACGCATAATAGCTGGTGTGCGGGAACAGTGCTCTCTGAGCCGGTTCAAACAAGATAGGCTCGTAAGGCACATGCGACCGGCCAGCCAATGCTTCCCGCGCGGCGGTCCAGAAACTGATGAAGTCGGAACCAAAAGGCGAACCATTGGGTAGCAAGCCACCATTGGTTAAAAGCACAAAGCCGGACGAAACAACGGTCAAGACAAGAATGATCACCGGATAGGTGAGCACACGTTCCTTTTCCAGCCAGTCGCCATGCGCCATCTGGTCGAAAAACTCACCCATCATTCTGCCTTGTAATGCATCCATCAAGGACAAGGTAGGTCAGAGTGTTTTACGGCCAGTAAACAGAAGTCCCTTCGTGTCGAAATAATGGGACCAGTGGGATCATCACCCACTGATCATCACGCATCTGGTCTATCGGATGACGTGCACCGGACAATTGGCATGGCGCACAACGCGAGCTGCGGTAGAACCGAGCAGATAATCTTGCAAGCCAGGTCTGTGAGAGGCGATGATAATGCAATCAATGTCATATTTGTCGGCATATTCAACGATGGATCGACCTGAATGTCCGGTCATCACAACCGGCTTTACGTCTTTAACACCACCCAATTCGGCCACCAGCATCGTTTTGGCATCGGAGGTCCGGTTCTTGAGTTGATCTTCAGGTAGATAGGTCGTCGCATAGGTTGGAATTGCTTCCAAGATGTGCAATGCGGTGATTTCCCCCCCATCAGCCAAGAGACGTCGGGCGACTTCAAAGGCGCCAGCCGTATCTCGATCATGTTCCAATGCGATAGGAACCAGAATGTTGCTGTACATGATTGTTCTCCTTTATATAGCTGAATCTATTTCATAATTGTAGGGGATGCTTTGATCTAAATCACAAAGGTTCAACCAGTTTTTTGCCACTCGCGCTGCTGGAGTTGACGTCTCGACCAACCCGGTAAGAGATTAATTCGTGATCCCGATTATCAACCAACAACTTGGTTGCATCATCGACAGCAGTATCAATATCCAGCCATTGACTAAAACAAGTCTGGCTCAAGATGATGGGCATCCGGTTGTGCAAATGTTTGATTTCCGGCACCGCCGGCGCAGTGAGAATTGTGCAACTGTGGATATCGAGCGCTTGGTTGTAGGCACTTAAACCTGCAAAGGCAAAAGGCTCGAAATCCGGCAGATGGATAAGGTGAGGATCCTTTTTGCCGTCCGCTTCGTTTTTGGTCCATTCAAAATATCCATCTGCGGGAATGAGGCATCGCCCCCACTTATATGCATCACGAAAGGCCGGTTTTTTGTGCGCATCTTCCGACCGGGCGTTGAACATCGGCCACTTGCTGGTCAGTTCCTTGGCCCAATGCGGTACCAACCACCACCTGCCTTCGTTCAGCCGACGTTCGCCTTTGTTTTCAGTAACATAAAGGACATCCTGCGTGGGCGCGATGTTGTAGCGAGGGGGGACATTCTTGCCCACATCTTCTGGACGGATGAGATTGTACATCTCATGGAGTTCCGCCCATGTAGTCTGCAATGTAAATCGTCCGCACATGGTGGTAGCCTAAGCCATTTTCCTTGCTGTCGCCACGATACAATGAGAGGCTTGGATACGGGTCAGAATTGAGCGCATTCGCGCAACTTAATCAACATCATTCCATTTAAGGACACTACCATGGCAATCGAAGATCAAGTTCCAACACATTCGGGCTTTCATGCCAAATCCACCGGCGATGAAATCGTAGCTGATATCGACTTGACCGGCAAAACAGCCATCGTGACCGGCGGTTATAGCGGCATCGGGCTTGAAACGGTCAGGTGCCTGGCAAAAAGAGGCGCAAGCGTCATCGTACCGGTGCGCTCACCGGACAAGGCAAAGGAAAATCTGGCTGATATTGAGGGAAATATCTCCACGGCACCGATGGATCTCGCCGATCTCAAATCCGTTCAAGAGTTTGGACAGTCCATGGGTTCATCGCTGAACCAACTGGATCTGTTGATCAATAATGCGGGCATCATGGCGTGCCCGGAAGCGCGGGTCGGACCGGGCTGGGAATCGCAATTTGGCGTCAATCACATGGGTCACTTCGCACTGACCAAGGCACTCATGCCGCTTTTGACCAAAACTGCCGGTGCCCGCGTTGTGGCCTTGTCATCCACAGCGCACAAGATCACGGATATTCTTTGGGATGACATTCAGTTTGAAACAGCCGAATACGACAAATGGAAAGCTTATGGCCAGGCGAAAACCGCCAATGCCCTGTTTGCCAATGGACTGTCTCGGCGGTTGAAAGATGCGGGTGGGCTGGCTTTTTCGGTCCATCCGGGCGGCATATTCACGCCATTGCAAAGGCATCTGCCGCAAGAAGAAATGATCGCGATGGGATGGCTTGAAGAGAATGGCGAACCCTCCGAAATGGCCAAGCAAGGCTTCAAGACGCCGGAGCAGGGCGCTTCAACCACGCTTTGGGCGGCAACATCTGCCAAACTGGATGGGAAACCGGGGGTATATTGTGAAAATTGTGATATCGCTGCCCAAACGGAAGAAGATAGCCCGACAGCACGCTTTTCCGGCGTCAATGCGCATGCCTGCAGCGATGATTCGGCTGAACGCCTGTGGAAAATCAGCGAAGATCTGCTGGATTCTGCTTAATCGGCAAAACGGGCTACTTCAACAAGCGAACTGTTGTGCTGCTGCTGGGACCACCAAGTCCCGCCGGTACGGGGACATCCGTTGCACCGTAGTCTGTATTGAGCACAACATTGGGCTGGCGCCACATAGTCAGAGAGCGCGCAACTATAGCCGTGTACGCTGATTTGTCTGCAACAGGGCTGACCGTATCGATAATGAAGTTTCCATTGGGCAGATATATGGTCCCAACCATCACAGAGGCATTATTGCTGAACAGGGAAAAATCGGCTTCCTTCGAACTACGGTCCTGGAAGAACATCAAACCTGCCAATGGGCCGGATTCAGGGGCCATGAGTTCCAATGCAGAACCGCTTTCCAGATTGAAATTCGCTCCATCCCCAGTGAAATAGAACCCTACACCTTCTCCAAATGCGTCGGCATTTGCAGCAAGTCTAAGGGGGCCATCCTTGATGATGTACACACCAGGGCTGAAGATCACCCGCGTGTTTTTGATTGTGAGACCATTGCAATACACACCCGGCAACAATGTCACTACGGCACCCTTGCTTTGAACACTCAGATTGGTGTGATCACAAGCGGAAGGGACGAACGGTGCGGGCCTTGAAGCAAGGGGGTCTGCAATTTTTGGACAATTTGTAACGGGTTCCTTTGAGAAATTGCCTGAACCGCTGTTCACGCCACCAGCAGAGCAAGTCAGATCCGACGTAACCCTCGAATTGTGCACAGCATATATGCCATCATGCGCCACAGAGTTGGAATATATGGCGCATTTTGAAGCGGTGAGCACAGCACTATCGTCAAGTTTCAGGGTTCTTGAACGTGTTTCATCCAATCCGATCACGCAGATATTGGTATCTCCCGAGGCCGTCGCCGTCGCGCTGACACTGATTTGCGGGGATGGAAAAATTGAAGCCGCGAAATAGGGATAGTGATCCTGCTCGACGGTCACCGTGATCCGACGATTGGCTTCATCAGTGCTGGTCTTAACCACGTGCGTGGCTGTTGACGAATTTGCAGCGGTATAATTGGAATCCACGACAGCATCGGCAATTGAATCGGCAATGGTCGATGTCCAGCCTTTAAGGGACGCTTCACGCGCCGCCGCGACAGCTGCTGCGTCAGCAGCCGACTGCATGGCGTCTTTTTGCTGGTTATACGCGGTAAAGTCTATCGCGCCGGCTGCCAAAGCCAACAGCACAGGCGCAATCAATGCGAAATTGACGACAAATGTGCCTTTCACTTCGCATGCAAACCTGCTCAAACGTGTCCTAAACTTCCCTCTCAAAAGTGCTGCCCTGTCTTCTGGTTTCAATTGTTGACCTGGTAAATGATCACTGTGAATTTGCCTCGCTAGGAAGCCGCGAGATCCCCTCCGTCGAAGAAATAATCTTGCTTGAGAAGGCTCCGGTCTGCCGGTTTTGCAATGTGGAAGCCTTGGCCCAGCGCAATGCCCATATTGCGCAGGCGAGTAATATCGGCCGGGGACTCAAGCCCTTCGGCCACAACACGGATGTCCAGTGTCTCGCCGATATCCACCACATTGCATATGAATTTGGCCGACGCGACGTCTTCGGCGCTTTTTTGAACCAGATTGCTATCCAGTTTGACCTCGGCGAAGGCGCCGGCGCGCAAAATATCGAAACTTGATGCACCAACGGAAAAATCGTCCATCGAAATCTCAAATCCGACGATCGTCAGGCGCGCAATTGTCTCAAGCAACCATGCTTCATTATTCGGCAGGCAGGCTTCCGTCAGCTCAATGACAATGCCGTCGGCGTTCAGTTCATATTTTCGGATCGTATTGGTCAGAATGAGAAAAAACTCGCTCGATTCAAGGTTGGATGCGTCCACGTTGAACGAAAACCGGTTGGTAAAACCGGTGCGTCGCAGGGCTCTCAAATCACGGCAGAAAATCTCGAACAGCTCCGCCGTGAGTCGAATTTTCTCCTCAGGCGTTTGGCAGGTATCCAGAATTGAATGAGGGCCGAACACTGTTCCATCTTCATCGATGCCGCGCAGCAGTGCCTCGGTACCGACGGTCTCACCAGTTTCCAGATCAATCTGCGGCTGGTAGTAGAATACCGGCTCCAGCTTTCCCTTCGGAACCAGCTTGACCGGAGTCTTGCTTTTTCTCTTCTCAAGCAATGATGCCTTGGCGCACTCATAGCCGCGCGCCAGTGCCTTCATATCGAGCGGCTTGTTCAGGGTCGCGCAGACATTGAGCCCCAGCTTGTCGCCGATAAAACCCGATGAAGCGACCACCGATTGCTTTTCGCCGGACGCCACCATAATCGCCGCATCGTAACCGATTTCGGACATGGTACGCAGAAATGACAATCCATCCTGCTGCGGCATGTTCAAATCCAGCACCACAAGGTCAATCTGATCATTGAGCAAGATATCGGCGGCCACGACCGGATCGGTCGTTTTCTGGATGTGGGACGCACCAAGCGCAGCGAGACAGCTTTCGGCAACAGCCAAATAGATCTCGTCGTCATCAAGTATGAGCGTCCGCATTTTGCTTTCCTACAATTCTGTCTGAACTCTAACAAAAAAAGAAAAAGCATCCGTAAATCCCGCAACCTAAAAACTCGCATGCTCTCTTGGGGAAAAATTAACCAGTCGGAACTGGTCTGAAACTGTTCAATCCCTGCAAAACCACAGCGCGATCACCATATTCATTGCATGGCTGCGCTTGTTGATGTTGCCGTGTCGGTGCACTAGTTTCCAGACACTGAGATTAACAAGTCCACGTTGAAGAGGCGTCGTTTGGAACCCAGAAAATCGTCGCTTGC
>JAHEJF010000082.1 GCA_024639025.1 Ahrensia sp.
CGGCTGTTCGAATTGGCTGAGACTGGCCGCTATGACGGCGGTTTCCAGCCGTTCAATGATGCAGTGCGAACCGCAATCGACATGGCCAATGAAGCCTATCAGCGTGATGGAAAGCTGTCCGGCATTGCCACGGGTTTGCAGTCTCTCGACAACAAGATGGGTGGGCTTCAGCGCTCTGACTTGATTGTTCTGGCTGGACGACCCGGCATGGGCAAGACATCGCTGGCAACCAACATTGCCGCCAATATTGCTGCGGCCTATCGTGGTGAGCAACAGGCCGATGGCACTGTAAAGGCCACAAATGGAGGCGTTGTCGGCTTCTTTTCCCTGGAGATGTCCGCCGAACAATTGGCAACACGTATCTTGTCGGAATTTGCCGAGGTTTCTTCATCCAAAATCCGCCGGGGCGAGATCGATGAAGAGGATTTCGAGAAGCTTGTGACACGCGCCAACCAATTGCAGAAGCTTCCGCTCTATATCGACCAAACAGGTGGCATCTCGATTGCGCAGCTTGCCGCCCGTGCGCGCCGGTTGAAGCGCCAAAAAGGTCTGGACGTGATGATGGTCGACTATATCCAGCTGATGACGGGTTCTTCGAAAAATGCCGGCAATCGCGTGCAGGAGATCACGGAAATCACCACAGGCCTGAAAGCGCTGGGCAAGGAGCTCAATGTACCCATTGTGGCCTTGTCCCAGCTTTCACGTCAGGTTGAAAGCCGCGACGACAAGCGGCCTCAACTCTCTGATTTGCGTGAATCAGGTTCGATCGAGCAAGATGCCGATGTGGTGTTGTTCGTTTTCCGGGAGGAGTATTACGTTCAGAATGCCGAGCCGCGACGCTCACCCGAGGACTTCAAGAACGATATCAAGAACGAGGAATACATCGGTTGGGAAGAGAAGATGAACAAGGTGCGCGGGACGGCAGATGTGATTGTCGCCAAGCAGCGTCACGGTCCCACAGGTACGGCAAGGCTTGGGTTCCAGGCTCAATACACACGCTTTAGCGATCTTGCAGAAGACGACCATATTCCCGAAGTTTTCGAGTAGCTGAGTTATTGCATTTGTCTGGGGTTACGTTATGGTTGGAACATATCATGAACATGTAGGGAGAATGAAATGGCTAGGAGCATAAAGGAAATCGGCGAAGCGCTTGTCAATCACTGCAAGAACGGCACTGAGGCCGAATTGCAAAACACTCTCTATGCAGACGATGCGGTTTCAGTTGAGGCCATGCTCAATCCCAAGACAGGCAAGGCGACAACTGAAGGGCTTGACGGCATTCGCGGCAAACACACCTGGTGGAATGAGACTATGGAAGCCGTGAAAATGAATGTGCGTGGGCCCTACCCGCACGGCGACAGCAAATTTGCGGTGATTTTCAATGGTGAAGCCAAGACAAAAGCCGATAGAAAAGCGTTTCCAATCGACGAAGTAGCTGTTTATACGGTTGCAGACGGCAAGATTGTGCGCGAAGAGTTCTTCTACGACATGTAAACCAAAGAGCCTGCTTGCGTTTTGAAACCAGTTGAAAAATCCGGCGTGGATTCGCGTCTTGCTGGCGGTCGATTGACTATCGATCTCGATGCGCTTGTGGCCAATTATCAGGCGCTGAAAAAGATGTCCGGCAACGCACGATGTGCGGCTGTGGTCAAGGCGAATGCCTATGGCCTGGGCGCAGACAAGGTGGTTGAAGCCTTGTGGGGTGTTGGATGCGACACATATTTCGTTGCCCTGCCGCAGGAAGGATTTGCGATCAAGCGCCTTTATCCCAAGGCAACGGTTTTCGTTCTCAATGGTTTGCATGCGCAATCGATCGACAGCATTGCCGAGGGAAATCTTGTTCCTGTGCTGGCCAGCATTGAGCAGATCGAACTGTGGGCACGCTACTGGCAGAAGCGCGGATCGCGCCGACCATGCGCCATACAGGTCGACACGGGCATGAACCGGCTTGGGCTAAGCGTTGAAGAAACCATCGCATTTCGCGCGCGCAATCTCAAAGAGCATCTGGTCACGCCCATGCTCATCATGAGCCATCTGGCCTGTGCCGATGAGCCGTCGCATCCATTGAATGCGCAACAATTGGAGTCTTTTCAAAAGGTTGCATCGGTTTTTGACGATGTTGAATCAAGCTTGGCCAATTCTTCTGCAATCCAGTCCGGGGATGACTATCTGTTCGACCTTACCCGTCCAGGCATAGCACTTTATGGTGGAGATTCGATTGAGGATGTCGTCAACCCAATGCGACCCGTCATCACGCTGGAAGCCCGGATCGTACAAATCCGGGACGTCCCAAAAGGCGAAACTGTTTCCTATGGCGCGACCCAGACATTGGAACGTGATAGCCGCATTGCCACTGTGAGCGTGGGTTATGCCGATGGTTATCCGCGTGCTGGCTCGGGCGCCGGTGTCGCCTTGCGTAATGCAGTCGACAGTGCTGCCCATGGCTCTATCCAGGGGCATAAAGTGCCGCTGCTCGGCCGGATGACAATGGATTTAAGCATGTTCGACGTGACCGGTGTGCCCGATGAAGCGCTGGCACGAGGATGGATTGAACTTATTGGCCGCGATATCCTGCTTGATGATGCCGCACGGGCCGCTGGTACAATTGGCTACGAGTTGCTGACCAGTCTTGGTCATCGATACGAACGCATCTACGTTTCGAACGGATAACAGTATTGGCAAAGAAAAACCGCGCTTCATTTGTTTGTCAAAACTGCGGCTCCGTGCACACACAGTGGCAGGGAAAATGTGATGGCTGCGGCGAATGGAACACCATCGTGGAGGACAATCCGCTCGCCGGGATAGGCGGCGGCCCGGGTCGGGCGCCCAAAAAAGGTCGAGTCGTACCGCTGACGACACTTGACGGCGAAACCGAAGACGCGCCTCGCATCGTTTCACGCGTTGTGGAACTAGACCGCGTCACCGGTGGCGGGTTCGTGCGAGGATCGGCGGTGTTGCTAGGTGGCGAGCCAGGTATTGGCAAATCCACGCTTCTGATGCAGGCAGCCGCCGCCCTCTCCCGCGCTGGTCACAGCGTGGTTTATGTTTCAGGCGAAGAGGCGGTTGCGCAGGTGAGGCTACGCGCGCAAAGGCTCAAGGCGGCCGATAGCGATGTGCAATTGGCGGCCGAAACCAATGTGGAGGACATATTGGCGACCCTGGGTGCCGCCGACAAACGCCCTGATCTTGTTATCCTTGATTCGATCCAGACGCTTTGGACCGACATAGTGGAATCAGCGCCTGGCACGGTGTCGCAAGTGCGCTCGTCTGCCCAGGCGATGATCAAATATGCCAAATCCACCGGTGCAGCCGTTGTCATGGTTGGGCACGTGACCAAGGAAGGCAATATTGCGGGACCACGCGTGGTCGAACACATGGTGGACGCGGTTATCCAGTTTGAAGGCGATGGTAGCCATCAGTACCGGATTTTGCGAGCACTGAAGAACCGCTTCGGGCCCACAGATGAGATCGGGGTTTTCGAGATGATGTCCTCCGGGTTGAGGCAGGTCGCCAATCCGTCTGAGCTGTTTTTGGGCGAAAGAGCCGATAATGCACCCGGAACCGCGGTATTTGCCGGCATGGAGGGCACAAGACCCCTGCTTGTTGAGATACAAGCCTTGGTCGCACCGACAACGCTGGGTACCCCGCGCCGGGCGGTGGTCGGTTGGGATTCTGCACGACTTTCAATGATCATTGCAGTCCTGCAAGCGCATTGCGGTGTGAATCTGGGGCAACATGATGTGTATCTGAACGTGGCAGGCGGTTACCGCATTTCCGAACCCGCCGCAGATTTAGCTGTAGCTTGTGCACTCATATCATCACTTGCCGGACTTGCCCTACCCACCGATTGCGTTTATTTCGGCGAGGTAAGTCTTTCAGGTTCAGTCAGGCCAGTGCCCCATGCGGGTCAGCGTTTGAAAGAAGCGGAAAAACTGGGCTTCAAATCGGCAGCCATGCCGGCGGGAAGTTCAGATATTCCCAAATGGTCTGACGGAAGCCTGTTTGAGACAGACAAATTGGTGGATCTCGTGGTACGGATTGCCGGTGGAAAAACGCTCAATCGGGAGCGTAACGAGGAAAATTAGGGCAACATGGCGCCCATAATGCCAGTTGGCATTGGAATCATTTGGCTTAAAGCCTTCGGGGACAGGTCTACCTTCAGGAAATCAATCTATGTCAATCACACTTCTAGATGGCTTGTTTGTCGGCCTTGTTGTCATTTCAGCAATATTGGCAATGGTTCGGGGCTTTTCGCGCGAAATATTGTCTATTGCATCCTGGGTTGCGGCCGCAGTTGCCGCTTTCCTTTTCTACAAGGAACTGGCGCCCTATTTGGTTTCCTATGTCGGTGAAGGTGTTATCGCCAATATTGCCGCTGCGGGCATCATCTTTATTGTCGCGCTGATCATTGTGACGCTGGTGACCATGCGGATTGCCGACATCATCATCGACAGTCGGATCGGACCTTTGGACCGGAGCTTGGGCTTTGTGTTCGGTGCGGCCCGCGGCATAATCGTTGCTGCAGTGGCCGTCTGGTTTCTGGGTTTCTTTATTGGCGATCGCGAGGTTGGGTGGATTGACAACGCAAAGTCCAAACCGTTTTTGGATGAAGTTGCCAACCGTTTGATCAATTTGTTGCCGGAAGATTTGGATGCTGTGATCTCCGGCGGCGTGGATAATTCAACAACGGAAAACTGAGCATGGAAAAATTGCCAGAACACGAAGCCGACGATCATTTTCATGATGAGTGCGGTGTATTCGGCATTTTCGGACGCACCGACGCCGCCTCGTTTACGACCTTGGGGCTCCACGCTTTGCAACACAGGGGGCAGGAAGCTGCCGGCATTGTTTCGTTCGATAACGGACAGTTCAACATTGAACGCCATGTGGGTTTGATTGGCGACACATTTACCAAGGAGTCTGTGATTGCCCGACTCCCGGGGGACCGTTCCATTGGCCACACGCGCTATGCGACTACGGGTGGCTCTTCGCTGAGAAATATCCAGCCATTGTTTGCCGAGTTAGATGGCGGTGGTCTGGCCGTCGCGCATAATGGCAATATTACCAATGCTCTGACCGTACAGCGCGAGTTGCAGCGCCAGGGAGCCATCTTCTCTTCCACTTCAGACACCGAGACCATTTTGCATCTGGTTGCATTGAGCAAGGAAGCCAATATCCTTGACAAGTTTTCAGATGCGGTCCGCCGACTGGAAGGCGCTTTTTCGCTGGTCGCGCTGACATCAAAAAAGATGATCGGCTGCCGCGACCCGCTTGGTATCCGACCACTGGTGCTTGGTGATTTGGATGGGTCTTTCATTCTTGCTTCAGAGACCTGCGCCCTGGACATTATGGGTGCGCGGTTTGTGCGCGATGTCGAACCTGGCGAAGTGGTTGTGATCACCGAAAACGGCATCGACAGTTATTTTCCATTCGAAAAGACCGAAGACACAAAATTCTGCATCTTTGAGTTTGTCTATTTCGCCCGCCCAGATTCAACCGTTCATAACGAAAGCGTCTATGCTGTTCGCAAACGTATTGGTGAAGAGCTTGCACAGGAACAAGGGGTTGCAGCAGACATTGTGGTGCCTGTCCCAGATTCCGGCACGCCAGCGGCGATAGGCTATGCACAATCGGCTGGTCTTCCCTTTGAGCTGGGCATCATTCGCAATCACTATGTGGGACGCACCTTTATCTCGCCCACCGATCATATCCGGCACATGGGTGTAAAACTCAAGCACAATGCCAATCGAACATTGCTGGAAGGCAAGCGTGTCATATTGGTGGATGATTCCATTGTACGCGGCACCACAAGCCAGAAGATCGTTTCCATGGTTCGCGAAGCTGGCGCAAAAGAAGTTCACATGCGCATTGCCTCGCCACCCACCATGTCGCCTTGCTTTTACGGCGTAGATACGCCCGAGAAATCCAAACTGCTTGCCTCCCGAATGAGTATCGAGGAAATGGAGGCGTTCATTCGCGTGGACTCCCTGTCATTCCTTTCGATCGACGGACTTTATCGTGCTGTTGGCGAAGCCAAGCGCAACAATGAAGTCCCGCAATTCTGCGATGCATGTTTCACCGGTGAGTACCCGACGCGCCTGCTTGATCAGGGCGGTTCTGACAATGTGCGCAAACTGTCACTACTGACCAGCAACAGCTAGGTTCTGACCCATGATCCCGAGTAACCCTGACCTAAGTGGTCGTCTAGCACTTGTCACGGGTGCATCGCGCGGCATCGGATACCAGCTTTGCCTGCAGTTGGCCAAAGCGGGTGCCGAGATCATCGCTGTCGCCCGCACAGTGGGCGGGCTTGAAGAACTCGATGATGCAATTACCGAGCTTGGCGGCAAATGCACGCTTGTACCGCTCGACCTAAAAGATCATGACGGCATCGACCGGCTTGGCGGCGTTATCGCCGAACGCTGGGGCAAGCTTGATATCATGGTTGCCAATGCCGGTATTCTGGGTGCCGTTTCGCCTGTCGGGCAAATGAAATCAAAAACGTTTGATCAATTGATGAGTGTGAACCTGACCAGCGTCTGGCGTTTGATCCGCACAACCGAGCCTCTACTCAGGCAATCTGATGCAGGCCGTGCCATCTTGCTGTCTTCCAGCGTGGCTCACACGGCCCGGGCGTTCTGGGGCCCCTACGCTGCGTCGAAAGCAGCGGTGGAGGTGCTGGGTCGCACCTGGGCTGCCGAAAGCGAGAAGACGGCGCTCAGGGTCAATCTGGTCAATCCCGGTGGCACACGCACACATATGCGCGCGCAAGCGATGCCGGG
>JAHEJF010000083.1 GCA_024639025.1 Ahrensia sp.
TCACCATTGATGCAGCCCATGCGATCAAGAAATATGGCGTCGGTGTCAAATGTGCGACCATCACGCCTGATGAAGGCCGGGTAGAAGAATTTGGCCTCAAAAAGATGTGGCGCTCGCCCAACGGCACCATCCGGAACATTCTGGGCGGTGTTATCTTCCGTGAACCCATCATTTGTAACAATGTTCCACGGCTTGTCCCGGGTTGGACCAAACCGGTGATCATTGGTCGTCACGCCTTTGGTGACCAGTACCGCGCTACTGACTTCAAGTTCCCTGGCAAAGGCAAAGTGACAATGAAATTTGTTGGCGAGGACGGCACGGAGATCGAACACGAGATTTTCGACGCGCCTTCCTCCGGTATCGCAATGGGAATGTACAATCTCGACAAGTCAATCGAGGATTTTGCCCGTGCCTCACTGAACTACGGCCTTCAGCGCAAGGTGCCTGTTTATTTCTCACACAAGAACACCATCATGAAAATTTATGATGGTCGTTTCATGGAAATCTTCCAGGACATCTATGACAAGGAATTCAAGACCGATTTTGAAGCAGCCGGCATCTGGTATGAGCAGCGACTGATCGACGACATGGTGGCATCCAACCTGAAATGGTCTGGCGGCTATGTCTGGGCCTGTAAGAATTATGATGGAGATGTTCAGTCCGATACTGTTGCGCAGGGCTTTGGATCTCTGGGTCTTATGACATCGGTTCTGATGACACCCGATGGCCAGACTGTTGAAGCCGAAGCGGCACACGGTACCGTGACGCGCCACTATCGCCAGCACCAGAAAGGCCAGGAGACATCGACGAACTCGATCGCCTCGATATTTGCCTGGACACGCGGCCTGGCACACCGGGCGAAGCTTGATGACAATGATGCCCTGCTGAATTTCTCACTGACCCTTGAGAAGGTCTGCGTGGATACAGTTGAAGGTGGCTTCATGACCAAGGACCTGGCCCTGTTGATCGGCCCTGACCAGCCTTGGCTTTCAACGACAGGTTTCCTCGACAAGATTGATGAAAACCTGAAGATCGCGATGGGTTAACCCCGCATGGCTGACAAATTGTCGCCGAGCATGCCGGGGCTAGCGGCGCTGTTGCGCCGCCGGCCCCTTTTGACTTCTGCTTTTATCATTGCAGCGGTTTTGACAGCAGTGTTTCTCGCCAAGGCAATTTTTTTCTACACCTATTGGACCGACCATCGACAGCAGGCGGTCGCCCGATGGATGACGCCCGATTATATCGCCCGCGCCTGGAAACTGGACATTGAGGACATAGAGGAACGACTCGACCTTGACGACCGGGAACTCACCCGCAGGCCGATCGCGCGCATTGCCCGTCAACGCGGCGACAATCCTTTGGAGTATATCGAAACAATCGAAGAGCTGATCACAGAAGAATATGGCGAACGGCCGTCATGATCGACACTGTTCTCAACTGGTTTGCGCTTTACGGCGCACAAGCATTGTTCTTCGCCTTGTTTGCAGGACAAACCGGCATTGTGCCGGTACCGACGACAATCGTGCTGCTGACGGTCGGAGCCTTGCTTCTGGATACCGCCATCAGTGCGACAAGCGTCTTTGCCTGGTGCGTTTCGGGCGCGGTTGTCGGCGACCAGTTCGGCTACGCATTGGGGCGTGCCGGCGGGCCGCGCTTTGCCGCCAAATTGCAGGGAAGTCGCTGGGCGCCAATGTTCGAGCGGGCCGAAACATATTCTGCCAAATGGGGGGCACTTGGCGTGTTTTTCAGCCGTTGGCTTGTCAGCCCCATTGGTCCCTATCTCAATTACCTTGTCGGCATGACAAAACTCAACTGGCTCAAATTCTCAACCATGAGCCTGACCGGCGAAGCCATCTGGATTTCCGGTTGCCTGTCATTGGGGTACATGTTCAGCGCCTCAATCACATCGATAGACGGGTTGCTGGCCAATATCACCTGGGCGGTCGGCGCGTTGATCGCCACCTTGTTAATCTGGTCACGCATCAGGAAATTCGTTGCAAACCAAGGCCATGAGCAGGAAAGCACTGACCAGGACAAGGGATCAATCTAGTCAAAATCACATCCTGATTAAGCCGCGCCAGACCCTGTCAGCCTTTGATGGAATCGGGTTAACCGGACTAATCCAATATTTTCAATGCTCAGATCCGCGCCAGCGTTTCAGTTGAAGACCGAAACGCTCTAGATGGCCGATGCAATGGCCTCGATCGCCGCTTCGGCACCACTGCCATCGGGCCCGCCTGCTTGCGCCATGTCGGGCCTTCCGCCTCCGCCCTTACCGCCCAGGGCCTCCGAGCCGATGCGAACAAGATCAACAGCGCTTTTGCTGTCGGTGAGGTCATCGGTGACACCAACAACGATGCTTGCCTTGCCGTCCTCGGCAACTGCCACAAGTGCTACAATGCCAGAGCCAATCGAGGCTTTTGCCTCATCCACCATGGGCTTGAGATCGCGCGGCGAAACACCGTTGACGATCCGACCCATATAGTTGGCCCCATTGACCTCGCGCACCAGCTCATCCGAACCGCCAGAAGCAGCTGGCCCTGCGAGCGCCAGTGCCTTTTTGGCCTCGGTCAATTCGCGCTCAAGCTTCTTTCTCTCTTCGACCAGGCTTTGAATACGCGTGACCGATTGCTCCGGCGTGGTTTTGAGCGTCGCAGCAATTTCCCGCATACGGCTGTCTTGTTCCTGCAAATAATGGCGCGCCGCATCCCCGGTCAGCGCCTCGATGCGGCGTACACCAGAAGAGACGGCACTTTCATTGACGATCTGCGTCAGACCGATATCACCGGTTGCGTTGACATGGGTGCCACCGCAAAGCTCCAGCGAGTAGGTCTTGCCGAACTTCTCGCCATGCAGCGCCGTGCCCATTGATACAACCCGCACTTCATCGCCATATTTTTCGCCGAACAGCGCCATCGCGCCAGCAGCGCGGGCATCATCTACGGCCATCAGGCGGGTGGTGACAGGGCTGTTTTGCAGGATGATCTCATTGGCCATGTCGGCAATTTGATCGAGATCCGACTGACTGATTGCCTTGTTATGGGAAAAGTCGAAACGCAGGCGATCCTCGGCAACCAATGAACCCTTCTGCACCACATGTTCACCGACAATCTCGCGCAAGGCTTCATGGATCAAATGAGTTGCAGAGTGATTGGCCCGCAGTTTTTGGCGGCGATCGTGATCCACGATCAACTCAACCGGTGCGCCGGACTCAACTGAACCGTCAATCACCTCACACATGTGAATGAACAGCCCGTCGGCCTTTTTCTGCGTGTCGGTCACCTTGAGCACGATGCCCTCACCGCGCATTTCGCCACGATCACCCTGCTGGCCACCGGATTCGCCGTAGAACGGGGTCTGGTTGACCACGATTGCGATCTGATCATCCTTGCTGGCGGTGTCGATGGTTTCGCCGTCGCGCACCATTGCCTGAATGACACCTTCTGCCTTTTCGGCTTCGTAGCCCAGGAACTCGGTCGCGCCGAACTGATCACGCAGCGCAAACCAGATTCTTTCGTCCGATGCATCGCCCGAACCCGACCAGTTGGCCCGTGCTTCGGCTTTCTGGCGTTCCATCGCCGCATTAAAACCGTCTGTATCAACGTCAATATTGCGGGCTCTGAGCGCATCCTGAGTCAGGTCGAGCGGAAAGCCGTATGTATCGTAGAGCTTGAACGCTGTTTCTCCCTTAAGGGCATCGCCCTCACCCAAATCAGCTGTTGCCTCATTCAAAAGCCCCAAGCCGCGTTCGAGCGTTTTCCGGAACCGGGTTTCTTCAAGCTCAAGCGTCTCTGTAATCAGGGCTCGCGCGCGCTCAAGCTCAGGATAGGCGACGCCCATCTGACCTATGAGCGCGGGCACCAGCCTGTGCATCAGCGGGTCTTTTGCGCCAAGAAGATGCGCATGACGCATTGCACGACGCATGATTCGACGCAGCACATAGCCCCGCCCCTCATTGGATGGCAGAACGCCATCGGCAATCAGAAAGCTGGTCGCCCGCAAGTGATCGGCAATAACCCGATGACTGGCCTGCTGCGTGCCTTCGGCCTTTGTCGACGTCAATTCTTCAGATGCATTGATCAGCGCCTTGAACAGGTCGATGTCGTAATTGTCATGAACACCCTGCATGACCGCGGAAATGCGCTCCAAGCCCATGCCGGTATCGATGGACGGCCGCGGCAGATTTTCACGCACATCGGCGCTTATCTGCTCGAACTGCATGAATACGAGATTCCAGATCTCGATGAACCGGTCGCCATCTTCTTCAGGGCTGCCGGGCGGACCACCCCAAATGTGATCGCCGTGATCATAGAAGATTTCAGAACAGGGCCCGCAAGGACCGGTATCGCCCATGGCCCAGAAATTGTCATGGGTCGGAATACGGATGATCCTGTCATCCGGCAGACCGGCGATCTTCTTCCAAAGATCGAAGGCCTCGTCATCGGTGTGGTACACCGTGACAAGCAGCTTTTCCTCGGCCAGCCCGTATTCCTTGGTGATCAGGTTCCAGGCATGGCTGATCGCCTGCTCCTTGAAATAGTCACCAAAGGAGAAATTGCCCAGCATCTCAAAGAAAGTATGGTGCCGGGCAGTATAACCGACATTATCAAGATCATTATGCTTGCCACCGGCGCGGACACATTTTTGCGACGTTACGGCGCGTGAATAATCGCGCTTCTCCAGCCCGGTGAATACGTTCTTGAACTGAACCATGCCGGCATTGACAAACATCAATGTGGGATCGTTGAGCGGCACAAGCGGACTAGAAGCAACCACTTCATGGCCATTGTCGCCAAAATAATCCAAAAAGGTTTTGCGGATTTCATTTACGCCGCTCATAAAACTCACCCAAAATTGCTTTATGCAAATCCAAATTACATCTCGTGCCAAGCCCGTCTGCAAATATTGGTGCAAGGGGATGACGGCACATCGTCAGCCTGATTAGTCGATCAGACAGGCCTGTGTCCAGCACATCGGACAGGCAATCGACATATCGATATGAAAAACCCGCCTTGCAATCCAAGGCGGGTTTGAATTTGGCCGTCGCTCAAACGGGTGAATTACTGACTGGAAGCCAAATCGGGCAGATCGCCTGATGCGTCTTCCGAGCCTTCAAAATCATCTTTCCCGGACTTTGCCATGGCAGCCGTTTCGTCATCGTGCAGCAATTGCTCGGCTATGAGCCCGGCATTCTGGCGCAAGGCCAATTCGATCTTTTCTGCCACATCACGATTGTCTGCCAAAAATTGCTTGGCGTTCTCCCTGCCCTGGCCAAGACGCTGACTATCATACGAGAACCAGGAACCCGACTTCTCGACAATGCCCGCCTTGACGCCAAGATCGATCAACTCGCCGGTCTTGGAGATACCCTGACCATACATGATGTCGAAAATGACTTCCTTGAAGGGCGGCGCCAGTTTGTTTTTGACAACCTTGACGCGGGTCTGGTTGCCGACCACCTCATCGCGATCCTTGACCGCACCAATGCGGCGGATGTCCAAACGGACCGATGCGTAGAATTTCAAAGCATTACCGCCGGTCGTGGTTTCAGGTGACCCAAACATCACACCAATTTTCATGCGAATCTGGTTGATGAAGATCACCATTGTATTTGAGCGGGAAATTGAACCGGTCAGCTTGCGCAATGCCTGGCTCATCAACCGTGCCTGAAGACCCGGCAATGAGTCGCCCATCTCGCCTTCAATCTCGGCGCGTGGTGTCAGTGCCGCAACTGAATCGATCACCAGAATATCACAGGCACCGGAGCGAACAAGTGTGTCGGCAATCTCGAGCGCTTGCTCGCCATTGTCGGGCTGCGAGATCAAAAGATCTTCCAAATCGACACCCAACTTGCGGGCATAAACCGGATCCAGCGCATGTTCGGCATCAACAAATGCGCAAATACCACCGTTCTTCTGGGCTTCAGCAACCGTATGCAGCGCCATGGTGGTCTTGCCCGAACTCTCCGGGCCGTAAATCTCGACAATCCTGCCCTTGGGCAATCCACCGACACCAAGCGCAATGTCCAAAGACAAGGAACCGGTCGGCACTGTTTCAATTTCAACAATCTTGTCATTTGCACCAAGGCGCATGATTGAGCCTTTGCCAAATGATCGTTCAATCTGCGCGAGCGCAGCATCCAATGCTTTTGACTTATCCACCGACTTTCCCTCAACCAAACGCAAGTTGTTTTGTGCCATTATGTCCACCCTTATGGTATCGCACACCGCTGTGCAAATATTCAAATGTGATTTGTTTGTACCTTATTTGTTCTCTTTTGGCAATACTGCTATCTAATTGTAAAATATGCGTTAATCGAATTTGTTCTGTTTTTGTATCAATCACCGCTCCCTGATGGCGGATCAATATCTGCATTCAATCTGGTCGAATGGGCAGAGAATCGCTTAAACCGGTTGGCGGTCTCACTCATTGAAAGGAACACAATTTGCTCGATCTGCTGGCCGTTGGTGGCGCGCATATCGATCGTACAGCGCGGATGATCGCACCACACATCATGGGCGCCTCCAATCCTGCGCATGTGAGCGAAACAGTGGGCGGCGGTGCCTTCAATGCGGCGCGCAATGCACAGATGCTGAATATCACACAGGTCGGCATGATGTCGGTTCGCGGCGGCGATGCTGCCGGGCAAGCAGTAGAGGAAGCGATTGAACGCGCCGGGCTGGCAGATCTGAGCGGCAGTTTTATCGATCGCAACACGCCCACCTACACGGCAATTCTTGATGTGGATGGTGAGCTTGTTACCGCCTTTGCCGACATGGCG
>JAHEJF010000084.1 GCA_024639025.1 Ahrensia sp.
TCGTTTTCCCTGATCTGCAAAAATAGTTCCCTGCTACGCAAATTAATTTCCCTGTTACAATTTTTAGGGAAATCCGCACGTAAAGCACTGTCTTTGCTGCATATTATGTCTCGATCAAAGCCCAAAACAGCTCTATTCTGGAAAAATTCCCTGTATTTTCCCGGTAGAACAGGGAAATGACACGTGAGACGAGTTCGCACTGGACTGGCTCCACCACCAGATAAGTCAGGGACGTTGAGGCGATATAATCTCAACGTCCTTTTTGTTTAATGATGTCCGAGGGTTAACCGCTTACTATCGTAAAACGTGTGTCCGGGAGACGGCATCTTGTCTGAGATTGCGCGCATTCTACCAATTTGTCTCAGGTTGGGTTTTTCCATGACAACACGTTTGGTGAGGTGATCTGTCTCAAGTGACGGTTTTACTCAGGTGAACCCGAGGAGATCTCGCTGACTCTGCCAATCCACAGGCAAGTCTGGAAGACGACGCATTCTATCTGTCATTGACAAGTTAACTCGCTGGATCAGGCTTTCCAATGGCGTTAGCGTCGTTGGATGACAAAGATTTCCTGTAATCTCTTGGGGATGTTTGGCATGTCCGGGCAGCAACACAAAGCCGCCGGATCAGGCCGATATCGATCATTGTCTATTGATCAGATAGGCGCTTTGCGCCTGCTGGTCCTCACTGTTTGCCTGACCGGGGAAACACAGCAATATTGCTGCGGTGAGAAATGAAAGTCCTAAATTTTTGAGGTGCATATTCTTTTCCGTTCATTGCTGCGATGGTTGATCCTGATCCACTCCCTCATCGCTCTCTTCGAAACCTGATACCAAAGGCCTTTCTCCAGAACAAAGCCGACCCAGGTGAATGGATCGGCTTGAGCGGGGCTGAGACTGATCAAAGGTGTTTTGCTCGTTCAAGCGGGATCACTCCGTGGTCAGGAACATGGCCGGTGCTTGTTTGGCCCGAATGGCGTTGACAGCACTGCCGAAACGCTCGTCACGTATGACAAAGTTGAAAGAGTCCTGTCCAAGAACAGCTTCTCGAACAGGTTGGCCTCGGCGATTGATTACATAGCTGCCACGCTCACCGATCAGCAACTCAACCGATTGCTGCCGCGATCCCATGCAGTCGGCGGGACCAACCCGGATCGTCTTGGGGTCGACGTGTTTGTGTTCTTCGTGAGAGAGAAAACCTCCCTTGATATCAATTTGTCGGCTATCGCGGTCCAGAAGCACCTGGAAATCGCTTGTGAGGGCTGGCGACCCGTGGGCTGAACGACAGCCTGTAAAGGATGTCACCGTCACCTTGTTGTGACGTGGATCCCAGTCCACACGAAAATCTGTCCGGTGTTCCTTGACATTCATGTCACCGGCGATCGAAGGCGAAACTGTCGCGCCAAAGGCAATTGCAGTGGCTATGAGTGCGGTTGAAAAAGTTTTGGAGATCATGGGAGTTCCTCTTGGCTTGTTTGAAAGGAACCTACCACTCTCCAGGGCGTCTCATTATGGGGGCAACACCCCAATCGAAGCTCGAAAAGCATACAGGATTGCTAATCCTGCTCCCAGTTGAGCATGATCTGCGTTCCCTCAGAATCGCGCAAATCCAAGCGGTTGGACAAGGTAAGTGCCAGCTTTCCCCGGGCGTTGGTTTTCCAGAAATAGATGGTCTGACGGGTCGGTTCGAATTTCGCACAGGTCGTCTTGCCTGACGCGGCTACGAAGCGCGGAACGTCCCGTCTTTGAACGTCGAAAGCTTTGGCGCCGGAATTGGAAGCCGAGTTGTTCAGGCATACCGTGACCAGGCGCTCAGCAATCCCGCTGTCAAGAACGCGAGCCGGTGCAGCAATGCTATTGCTCCCAAGGCTGGCACCACCTGCTCCCAGCGACATTGGGCCGATTCTGGATGCAACACCAGGTGTTGCAGGCGCCTGGCGCGACCTTGACTTGATACGTGTACCCGACACGGTTTTGCCGACAGAGGCCGGTTTGCCAACTGATCGTTTCGCTGCGGAGAAGTTGGTGCTTGAGGAGTTTTTCAGCACCCTGGACGGCGAAAGTGGCGCGATCGGCGTTGCAATTTCCGGAATCTGACCACGTTGCACGCTGATGACATCACTGCTTCCGCTTTCCAGAACTGTCGGCAAAGGCTGGCCTTGCCCAGACGTCGTGCCTGCCATGAGGACGAACATGGCGAACCCTGCAGCAGTGCCGGTGCTCATCAGTCTGGAAAGTGCCTTTGCCACTTTATTGCCTTTCATGGGTGCCGGAAGCGAAGATTGCGATCTGCTGAGGGACCCGGAACCATCGTCCAATTTGCAAAATATAGGTAGTGCACGTGAAACCAACCTGCAATTTGGTCAGTGCTCAAATTATTGCAACTGACTTCACAGAGATGCGTGAGTGTCAATGAGCAAACATGGCGGCACACCCTGTCACGCCCGTTACGGGCATCGACCGTCTGTAGGGGCTCCTCGGTAGCAAACGGGCTTCACATGCATCGACAGAAGCTCCCAGCGACCGTCGGAATTGAAAATAACATGGCCCACGAAATGCTCACCACGCACTGAATCATCAAGATAGCCGTCCTTGATGATGTTGACCTGATACCCGCTTCCGCTCTTGCGCACCTGGACATCCATCTTGCCCGCTCCTTCAGTGCTTTCAGGATGGTCTTGCAGGAAAGGTAAAACGGTACCGATGAGGTTGTCAGATTGCGCAACGCCCGGAGCCACCCTGACTTCCTTGAAAGTCTCAAGATCAACCGAGATTTGATCCGACGCCCAGGCCGGATCCGCTCCCTGGAGCAACATCGCCACCAACAGTGCATGAGCGAATCCGGAGACGTTCTGAGAGATAGGTATACGCATGTCTTGCTCCTCAATTGGCAGTTGATGACAATGTTGCTCAGATGCGGGCGCAATTGTATGGGGTAAACACCCCAATGATTATCAGAAAAAGACGCGCTACAGCTCTAGTGAGGCGTCGATCATGCCTTCTTTGAGGGCAAGCGCCATCAATTGGGGAACAGAATGAACCTTGAGCTTCTGCATGAGACTGGTGCGATGCTTATCGACCGTTTTGATACTGATACCGAGACCTTCGGCAATTTCCTTGTTGGAACGTCCTCTGATGATCAGGTTCAGTGTTTGGCGCTCCCGATCGGTCAGAATGGCAGGTTTGGGATTTTCTTCAAGGATATCAAGAAACTGCTTCGCAATATGGCGCCGACCACGCAAGATATTCGGCAGCTTTTCATACATCTCTTCGTTGGAAGACGCCTTGGAAAACAGACCGTCAACGCCCGCTTCAACAAGGTCACTCACCAGCCCAACAGCCGAAACACCTGTCAGGACAACGACTTTGGTGTCCGGCGACCAGCGACGCACTTCCACCATAACCTCTACACCCCCGGCAAGCGGCATGGACACGTCAAGCAAAAGAAGATCAGGGCGGTGCTTGCGCACTTCCGCAATGGCACTCAAACCGTCCCCAACTTCGGCGACCACTTCGATGCCGTCATGCTCGACAAGCCCGGGTTTTTCCAGAGCATCTCTCAATCCGGCACGCACTATTGCGTGATCGTCTGCTACAACAGCATAGTAGCGGTCTTGTTTCAAACGCTGCATTCCTTCAGGTAACCCGACCAATGTGCCGGAGCTCATCACAAAACTCCAGCAAAATCAGTCTGCTTCTCCTCTTGGTGCTGGTGACCAGTTGCTGGCTCACGGCCACGGCTATGGCCGTGGAACTCAAGCCTGGCAAGGGCATACCTGATCTCGAGGCCCACCTGTCATTTCATGGTGATCCGTCGGCACGCCTTGGAACAGTGTTGCAGCGTTTTCGAGAAGGCAAGTTTGAAGCAGAGATGAACGCCTTGGCTCAGCATCCCAATTCTCCGCCTGTGGTCTGGGCAGCGGCAGAGATCATCAACGCCACCCTGGATGATGGCCGTGCACCAGATCCGTATGTGGTAACGCTTGCTCTGGCGCTGCCAACGGCCGTTGATATCTATGTCATTCGCGAAAGCGGGTTTACCGAAAGCCTGCTCAATTACGCATCCTGGCATTCCTTCGTGTCGGAAGATCATTCCGTCACGCGCCTCAGGACGCGCCAGTTCGAAATCGCCCCCGGGGAAAGTGTGATCCTGATGACAAAGTTCATCTTTGGACCGATCCAGTCATTCAGACTGGCAATGGAAACCCCTGTTGAACTGGAAGCGTCTACTTTTTCATCCGGAATCTACCACACCGCATTCTACGCATTTGCAATTGCCTGCCTCGTCTTCTTCTACGGTTTCCATGCAGCCATGAAAAACTGGATCGGCTTTACCTATGCCTTTCTGTTTACGGTGGCTTTGGGGTTCATCGCATTCATTGACGGGCTGTTGTTTCGTTTCGCCTATCCGGACGCGCCCCAATGGCACTCCCCTGCCGGGTTTGGCTTCCTGTTCGCTATTTCCGGTGTTGGTCTGTTTGTGGCGGGGCGTTCCATACGGGTGGACGGGCAAGAGACCTTCATGTCGCTAGCTGTCAGCGCGCTGTCGATCTTTTCCATCATTGGCTTCCTGATATCACTGTACTCGCCCAGTCCCTATACAGCCCTCGCCGCTTACATCCTGCTTGGCCTGGTCCCCATCACAACGCTGATGGCCAGTCGCCTGTGGCGCAGGAGGGATGGTGATGTGCAGATCAGCTCGATGATTGTTGCTGCTATTTCCGTTGTGTGCGTGTGCGGCGTTCTGGCGGCCGTGGTCACAGGATGGGCAAACAACTTCGTGCTGCTGCCGGATGCTGTAAAAGCCGCATTTGCCGCGATGCTACTGGCAACCATGACCAGCCTGACAGTGCATATGATGAACCTGCGTCGCAACCACGCCAAAGCGGTGAAGGCGCAGATAGAAGCGCTCAAGGAGGAGGCGCGGCGCAGTCAGGAGCTGTTGGAGGCAGAACAGAACTACACCCGTGCCCGCGAACTGGCGGCTTTGCGACAACGACAACTTGCCACCGCATCTCATGATCTGAAGCAGCCACTTGCTTCGCTACGTATGAGCTTCGACAGCATTTCTTCAAATGCAGACCCGGCACTTCGCAGCAGAATGCATGAAGCTTTTGACTATATGGAAAAACTATCAGCCGACTATCTAAAGCAAACCACGCCCGAAAAAGAGCCCAGCGAAAATGCTGACAGCACGGAGAGTATCAGCGAGGAGACAGGGCAAGGAAGGCAGGAAGAAGCCTATGAGCTTTCACTGGTTTTGGGGACGATCCATCAGATGTTCAATGAGGAAGCCATCTCAAAAGGGCTGACCCTGCGTATGGTCGGTTCATCGCTGAAGATACAGGTGCCTGCTCTGGTGATGATGCGCATCGTCAGCAATCTGGTATCAAATTCTGTAAAGCACACATTGACCGGGCGGGTGCTGGTTGGGGTAAGGCGGCAAGATCGGCACGCGGCCATACAGGTTTTGGATACGGGACCTGGAATGAGCAAAGAGCAACAGATGGCTTTCAAGCAAGCCTACGTTAAAGGTGCTGACTCAAGCGGACATGGCCTTGGCCTTGCTGTATGTTTCGAACTTTCTGAACAGTATGGACTGAATCTGACGTTAATATCAGAGCCGGGTAAGGGGACAAGGTTTGATCTACTCGTTCCGATTTCCAAGCAAGTGTCCGGCCGGATATGAATCGCCCCAGGTTTCGTCCTGCCAGAGGCCATCTTTTGCAGCTTGGTCGAGGCAATGAGCCTCCAACGCCAGCTGTTGTCGTGATCGTGGTTTTCTCAAAGCTGACCGTTGAAACTTGTGCACACGGGCGGTGATGCTGGCGCATCGGCTGTCATCACTTGGAGCCCTTCACCCTTAAATAGAAGCGTTTGATGGCACCAAATCAGTTCACTCGGGGGTAGGCGCAAAGCGTAGCGCGATGTGGTGAATCGGGCAAGCTTTGCAACGATGCCGATGGACTGATCTGGTCCACCGAAGGCCGGTTTTCTGCGCCCGCTGGACCGCGTTACATCTCCCTTGTGGTCAACCAGACCAAGGCGGGAGCCGTGCCTTGCCAGCAACCGCAGAAAACTGGTCAAACGCTTCTATCTAAACATGAATGGCTCTAACAAGGAAACCCGGCCGGCACCTTCCGGCGCCATGTTCGACGCCTTGCGAAGGCGCACCAACCGGCTTGATTGGGGGTCACGTGCGGTGGGACCGGAAACCAGGCGTTGCTAGGCGGCCTATCTTCCGGTTCGGGTCAGTCGGGGTTGTTCGGTGACCGCACGAAACACTGCGTAGCCATCAATAGCTGCGCGGCAGTCCCAGAACGTGCTGGCCAAGATAACCGAGGATCATGTTCTTCGAGATGGGCGCTGTCTGATAAAGGCGCGCCTCGCGCCACTTGCGTTCAATGCCGTATTCCCGGGCGAAGGCGAAACCGCCATAGACCTGCATGCAGACCTCTGCTGCCTGCCACGAGGCGTCTGCAGCCAGAAGCTTGGCCATGTTTGCCTCTGCGGCAACCTTGTGGCCGGAATCAAACAGGGCGGCGGCCTTCCTGACCATCAGTTCGGCTGCCTGGGCGTCGGCATAGGCCTTGGCAATGGGAAACTGTATCCCCTGGTTTGCACCGATCGGGCCGCCAAAGACCTTGCGCTCATTCGCGTATTCCACCGCCTTGCGGATGAAATACTTCGCGTCGCCGATACATTCCGCAGCGATCAGGATCCGCTCGGCATTCATGCTGTCGACGATGTAGCGGAAGCCTTTTCCCTCTTCGC
>JAHEJF010000085.1 GCA_024639025.1 Ahrensia sp.
GCGATGCCCGGCACCCGTAGCTCAGCTGGATAGAGCGCTGCCCTCCGAAGGCAGAGGTCAGAGGTTCGAATCCTCTCGGGTGCGCCAATAAAATCATACACTTAACTCAAATTTGGACCATTTAGAAAGTTGGATTGTCTCGTATTTGTCTCACGAATTTGAAGCAAATCTCCGGACAATGCTGCATGCGAAAGCGTAGCATTGCTGTGTTGAATGCCCAGGTCATTCTAAGTTTGTGTGCGGGCCAGGAATACGACAAAGCCAATTAGCCTTCAGATGGGCTGCCCGAAGTACCCCTAGAAACGGTCGTGATGTCGCCAAGACGCGTAGGCGGTTCATGACCCGAAAGGGAGTTTTGTAGAACTTGGCGAGCGTCCGCTATGCGGACAAAGCTGCCGTTACCTGATTGTTACCAGTGGGTGGAAACCAGACATACGCAGCAGTTTTGAACCAAGGTCTTTTTTTCGGAAGCACTGGAAAGCGATTACAAATTTTACATTGCCGGTCGGCTCAATCCATTTTATTTTGGAGAGCCAGAGGGAGTGGCCGCGCAATATCGTGGCTTTTGCGTGTCCATCACAAAAAGGCATCCTCTAGGTGAAATAGTCTACTTTTTTGGGTGCCTTGGGTATTGCGGCGGTGTAACCGGGACATAAGGAAAGCGTCCGCGCTGCTTGGTTGCTGTGGTGCTCGGATCGTTACCGCCGCGCACATATACTTTGGCAGGATCGTAACTCGGGCCAAAATCCCATGAAGGGAACCGCCCATGCTTCATTGCATCTTGTACAAAGATGCGTTTTCGCTGCGATGCCCTAATCCGCTGATCAAGGTCATCCTCATCCCAGCGTTCATGCATTTCGGCAAACATTGCGTTCATTTCTTCTTTATAGCTTGGATTGTCTGCGAGATTTGTCAATTCATGCGGGTCTTTCTCAAGATCAAAGAGCATCTTTGGATCAGTTCGACTGTGCACGAGTTTCAAATTGCCTTTAATCATGATGAACGCCGGAGCATAAAGTCCCTCGCCGTTGAATTCGATAAATATCTTGTCTTCAGCGCTTCCTCGTTGGGGTAAGTTCAAAAGACTGCGACCATCAAAGGGTGCGGCGTAACCATCGAATTTGCCCCCGCTTGCGATGTCGGTGAATGTTGGCAGCAGATCGACCAGCGAGGTCAGCGTATCTTCGCGATGACCAGCTTTCATGCCTGGCCCCTGTGCAATCAACGGCACCCGAATGGAAGCCTCATATGGATTGAATTTGTACCACATACCACGTTCTCCCAGCATTTCGCCGTGGTCGGAGGTAATGAATATATAGGTATTTTCAAGCTGACCAATGCTTTCAAGTGTATCCATCAACTCGCCGATCAGCTCATCAATATGAGTGACCATTGCAAAATAGCCTCTTCGCGCATTGTAGAGCTGTTCCGGCGTTACATCGAATTCGTCCTGCCTGATGGTCAGATAGTATCGCTGCGACCACGGATCGCGATGCTCGTAGGGAATATGGCCCACTTCAGGTTCAGGAATATCCACCCCTTCGTACATATCCCAGTATTTTTTGCCAGCAACAAACGGGTTGTGAGGTTGGGTGAATGAAACATGTAATAAGAAAGGACGATCGTCTGTGGAGCGCGCGTGATTGTACATCTCTTGTTTGGCAGCGTTACAAACCTCCTCGTCAAAGTCGATTTGGAGATTGCGTTCGCAGTGGCCCGCTTCAACGACGCTCAACAAGCTCATGACGGAAGGCGCATAAGGTTCGTCCGTTTTTTCCCAATCCGCGGTCCATGCGAAATCTGATGGATAAATGTCTGTCGTCACGCGCTCCTCAAACCCATGGAGCTGATCAGGGCCCACAAAATGCATCTTGCCTGCAAGCGTTGTCTTGTAGCCTAGCGTACGCAAGTAGTGAGCAAAAGTCGGCTCTGATGGTAAAAATTCTGCACCATTATCGAACACGCCGACATCTGAAGGCAATCGGCCAGTCATCATTGACGCCCGCGACGGCCCGCACACTGGATTGTTGCAATAGCTGTTGGTGAAAGTAGTGCCGTTCCTGGATATCTTGTCGATGTTTGGCGTGATGGCGTAAGGCTTACAGTAGGCGGACAAGCACATAGCGGTCATTTGATCAGCCTGGATGACTAGAATATTGGGACGAGACATAGCTAAATCCTAACAATTGAACTTCCCATCCGAGCCGACTAGGAGACGGCCCGAATGGGTGGGAGAAACATTTAGAGCAGAATTAACCGCCAGTTCTGGCTGCAAATTCTTCAATGCCCGGCACATTAATTTCGCGATAATAACGCAATGCACCCGGGTGCAAAGGTGAGCCAAAGCCATTAAGAACGGTGTCAACAGACATCTTGCCAAAGGCTGGATGCACTCCTGCCAAAGCTTCGAGATTATCAAAGACAGCTTTCGTCATTTGGTAGACGCGTTCTTCAGGTACATCTGCCGAAATTACCAGTCCGTTGGCCAAACCATAAGTCGGTGTATCAGCGGCAACATCTTCATAAGTACCGCCTGGAATGGACAGCCGGAAATATGGCGGATAGTCAGCGCGCAGAGCTTCAAAGAAATCATCTTCGACAGGGATCAACTTTAGGTCACGTTGAGCGTTGAGTTTGATCACCGGCGCCAGAGGAAAAGAGCCATTCCACAGTGCAGCGTCAATATTGCCGTCACTGAGCATATCGACCATATCGCCTAGGCGCACCCGGAATGGTTCAAAATCTTCACCTGCAACCTTAGCCATCAGGACATTTGCATCGAGCATAGAAACACCGCCGGGCTGCCCCATGCCAATCCGTTTGCCTTTTAGGTCTTCAATTGAGTTCACCGGTCCGCCTTCAAGCGTGATGATGTGCATTGCAACAGGCGCAATTGACATCCACGCCATGATTTTGCCTGGCTCTGAACCTTCGTAATTGCCAGTTGCCGTGTAGGCTTCGTAGGCCGAAAGCGACGTCGCCATTGAGGCTTCCATTTCGCCACCTTGCATTAACGCAATGTTGGCAACATAGCCTTTGGTTTCCTCAGCAGTGGCTTGAACGCCTTCAACGTTTTTGTTGATCACATCTGCAATGCCAGCCGACCAAGTGTAAGCAGTGCAAGTCACGGGACAAGAACCGATCGACAGGAAGTCGGCGCTCTGCGCTAGTGTCGGGGCAGAAAGCGTCGCCGCCAAAATAACTGCCGTTTTAAGATTGAATTTCATAATGTATCTCCCTTTTGATTTATGTTTGGTTTGTCGTGCGCCTGATTATGTTTTTGCCGATTTGATTTTCTGGCGCGTTGTCCAAAAAATGAGGACCGTGAGTATTGCAAATGCGGTGAGATCAAAGCGCCATTCTGAACTCATGAACAGGATTGCGGCTGCCGCAAACAGAAGTCGCTCCACTAAATTCAACCGACCAGTGAAATAGCCAAGCATCGCAGCGCTGGCGCAAATGCCGCCTAGAATCGCCGTAACAAATGATGCTGTAATCTGAATCCAAGTCACATCCTGCCCAAGAATGGCCGGGTCGTAGACAAAGAAATAGGGTACCGCGAAAGCGGCCATCCCGAATTGGCACGCTAGCACCGCAATTTTAAGCGGGTTCCCCTTTGCAATGGAGGCTGCGGCATAAGCGGCGAGCGCCACCGGCGGCGTGATGGATGACAGCATGGCCGAATAAAGTACGAATAGATGCGCTGCCAGCAGACTAACACCGAGGTCCACCAACGCAGGTGCCACCAATGTGGCCACGAGAATATACGCAGCAGCAGTTGGTAATCCCATGCCGAGGATCAGACAGGTTAGCATCGTTAGTACGAGTGCCAATGGGAGCGATCCCCCCGACAAGATAACAACGAGGGTGGAAAACTTCAGTCCAATGCCTGTGAGAGTGATGATGCCGATGATCACTCCTGCAACCGCACAAGCAAGCGCAACGGGGATCACCGCGTTCGCAGCCGCAATGCAGGTTTCAACAATTCTGCGTGGCGTTTGGGCCGTCGCACTATCAAGATAACTGACCAGCGCTGAAGCCGTTATCGCCCAAAAGGAAGCCAGCATGATGGAATAGCCGTTGAGCAACATGCTTACGAAAACAGGCAGAGGAATTAGTAGATATGACCGTTTCAAGATCGAGGCCCAGTCTGTAACCGAGTCTGAATTTCTCATGACTGGGATGTTGCGCTTGACGGCCTCGAAATGAACCATCGCCAGCAAAACAGCGTAGAATATCACTGCTGGTAAAAACGCGGCCTTCGCAATTGTGATATAGGAAGTGTTGGTGAACTCAGCCATGATAAACGCGGCAGCGCCCATGACCGGCGGCATCAATTGTCCTCCGGTGGAAGCTACTGCCTCAATCGCGCCAGCCGCTTCCTTTCGGTAACCGCTGTTGCGCATCAATGGGATAGAGATGGGGCCGGTTGTCAAAACATTTGCAACAGCCGTGCCAGAAATCATACCCATCAGGCTTGATCCAACGACGGCGGCCTTTGCGGGTCCACCCCGCATGCGGCCCGTAAACGCGGTTGCGTAATCCATGAGCACCTGGCCTGCACCGGTTTTCTCAAGCAAAGCGCCAAGAACGACCACACCAGTTACGAATGTGGCACTGACTCCTAGCGGCGTACCGAAAATTCCGCCGCCGCCCAGATAAACTTGCGAGGCCACCCGCTTGAGTGAGTAACCGCGGTGTGCAAGCGGATCAGGCAGGTATGCGCCAAACAAGCCGTACAAGATAAAAAGTGCGGCAAGCAGCACGACTGGCCAGCCAATAGTGCGTCGACAGCCATCGAACAGCGCGATGACAAGCAATATTCCAAACACTATTTCGTACTGTGTTATGGAACCATATCGATCGTTGATGGCGTCAAAATTGAATAGCTGGTGCCCCGTCGCAATCGCTGCTCCCGTCAACGCGATGACAATCCAGATTCTGCTGAGAATTGCCGTCGATCCAGTGCGTGAAATTATGTCCGGATTGAAAGTTGCCTTGAGCGCACTTGCAAACACCAAGATCATGACGAGCAAGAGATGTGCGCTACGCTGGATTCCATCAGGGAAAACGCCAAAGAAAGCGGTATAGAGAGTCAGTCCGACCAAAATCACAGCTGAAGCAGCGATGACTGTCGGCAAAACTTTGTGCTGCAGCGCGTCAGCCATGCGCCGCTTCCTCAGACTTTTCGGCTGCACTTGCGAACCGGTCATAATCTAAGCGATCTGAATAACAAAAAGAGTGCAATGCAAGCAGTGGTGCCGCTTCCACAGATGACACTGTACCTTTGACTAGTTGGAAAGACCTCTGTGGATCAAAATCAAACTGGTCAGCAAGCGTCGATCTAACTGCATCAAAATAGCACTCATTTGAACCCAAATAACCGCTGAGAATGATCATTTTGGGACCAAGTAGTTTGGCGACACTATCTAGTGCTGGAGCCAATTTTGAACCTGCTTCAGCGACCAGGTCAGATGCTTCAGCATCTTCGAGAGCGTCTAAAAGAGTCTTGGCATAGAACGACAATTTAGATGTATCGAAGGCTCGGTGATCAAGTTTGCCCATCCGGGACAACAATCCAAAGCCGGTGGCCGAAAGGTTTAGACAATCATGCCTCCCACATATGCAAGTGAGCGGTCGTTCTTCTGCCCTAAAGTGCCCCAAAAGACCGGAGATGCCAGAATTGCCGCGTACAAGCCGATTTTCCGACACAACGCCCGCGCCGACGAAAGTGGCAGCGTGGATCAAGGTAAAATTGGCGACATTGCGGGCGGTGCCAAATCGCATTTCTGCAATTGCCAAGGCATTGGAAATGTTTTCCAGTTCAACTGGCAGATCGATAATTTTTTTGATTTCCCTACAGAACTGACCCGCGTCATTTGCCCAACCGAAATATTCGGATTCTACAATTTCTCCTCGCTCGGGATCTGTGCTGGCCGACATAGCAACGCCCACGCCCACGATCCGGTCGACATCGACGCCGGAGGACTCAATCAATTCAAACAGTGCTTGGGCATAGGTTTGAGCAGCTTCCGACACGCTTTGGAACGGAACATTTTCTGGACGGCTGCTTGCGCAAAGTCGGCCGTCAGCATCACAAATTGATACTTCCGAATGGTACGCAGAAACGGTGATACCAACTGCGAATAGGCCATTTTTTACAATTCGAAGGCCGGTTTTAGGTCTGCCGACGTTGTTTTTTTTGGCTTCGGTGCTGTCTGGATCGATAAATTCTTCAATTATTCCAGCGCCCAACAATTCTCGTACAATTCGGGTCGCCGCCATTTCTGAAAAGCCACACATACGCGAAAGCTCCGCCCTAGAGAGTCCTGGTTCCGCTTGTATCCGCGACAAGATCATTCCTCGGTGCGTTTTCCGAAGGCTCGCCGGTGTTGCGCTTACGTTTTTATTAATAACCATCTGTTAGTTAATAATGTAATTTTACTTTTCGATCAAGTCATTTTTTCCAATGAGGTGTTTGCTCGCTGGTCTTGACCTACTCGAATGCCTGAATCGCGCAGCCAGTGTCAATTATCAGAAGTGGTAATAGCTTTGGAGCGGAAGCTGCCTGTAGTCATTGTTCGTCTATGTCCGCTTTGGGCTGATTTTGATGAAAAAGTCTGCTTGCTGAAATTTAGGCGCGAAACTTAGGTTTTCGTTTCAAATATGAGTTTCAGCTAGAATCGAGTTTTGAACAACTGCCATATCTGAAATTCATTTCTACAAAGTCGCCTGCAAGAATAGATTGCCGCCTTTTTCATCAAAATC
>JAHEJF010000086.1 GCA_024639025.1 Ahrensia sp.
ATTTGCCCAGCGCGACCTTTTGCTGATTGCCGCCAGACAATGTTCCTGCTTCCTGTGGCAGACGCTCAGGATCAACTGTAAATTTCTCAGCATCCTGCCTGGTTACTGTGAGCTCTCTTTCTTTTGAGAGGAGACCGCGGCTGGAAATTGCATCCAATGCGGGAGAGGAAAAATTCTCCATGATGGGACGCCCGAGAAACAAGCCGTCCAGCTTGCGGTCTTCTGAACAATAAGCGATGCCGTGCGTGATGGCTTCCTTGGGGCGGGTTGGCAAAAATTGGCGTCCCTGGTAGTGCAAAGCACCCCCGCGTACCTTTGCAGATCCTGCCATGGCCGCCAAAATTTCGCCGGTTCCGGAACCCAATTGGCCTGCCAGCCCCAAGATTTCACCCGGAAAAACATCAAAATTCACAGGCTCCAGCACGCCATCAGGCCACAGGTCACGCACCTTCATGATGGGTTCGTCGCGTGCAACCGGTTTGCGTTCGGGAAACATGTCGCCCAGTTCGAAACCAAGCATCAGTTCAACGAGCTTGTTGACATCCAGTGATTCCGCTGTGCGCGGTTCCTGGCTTTCACCGTCTCTGAGTACTGTTATCCGGTCACAGATCTTGAAGATTTCATCCATTCTGTGGCTGACATAGATGATCGATTTTCCCTTGCTTCGCAGTCGCTTGACCATTTCCAGGATGCGAATGGAATCCGTTTCTCCGAGCGCGGCGGTTGGTTCATCCAAAATCACCACTTGCGGATTGTGGGCGAGCAAGCGCGCAACCTCAATTAGATGTTGCTCACCGACTGACAGGCGATTAGTGGCACGCAGCGGATTGACATGCCCAAGACCCACCTCGTCCAAAAACGGTTTAGCCTTGTTGGCCAGGAACCCCCTGGAAGCAATTGTTGGGACGCCGTCGCCCGCCAGAAATATATTCTCGGCAACACTCATAGTCGGAATGAGGCTGAGCTCTTGTTGAGCAATGGCAATGCCCGCGCGCTCTGCTGCTGACGCATTGCTGAATCGAACTGCCTCGCCATTGACAAAGTAATCGCCGGAGAAGCCCGCATCAAAGCCACTGATGATCTTCACCATGGTTGATTTTCCGGCGCCGTTCTCACCCACAAGGCCCATGACCTCGCCTTTGCGGATCTCAAAATTGGCCTTTTTGAGCGCCTGTATGGCACCGTAATGTCGGCTGATGTTTTTTAGCTCAAGAAACGGCTGTTCTGACATCTTGAAACCTGTGGTGTGGCAATAAAATTCGGTGACATGCGTGAGCGCCCCCTACAAAAGGGGCGCTCGATATCTCTTTGGTTTACACGTTAACCGCCCCAGGCGCCTGAGCAAAGCTCATCAATGCCATACAGCTTGCCGTCGTAACCGCGCAGCGCAACAGTATCCATATTGGTTGCTGTCACCGCTGGGTTGGGCGTGAAGTTGATATAGTTGGCGAGCTTGCCGGTTGTCAGATATTCCTCAACCATTTTGATCGCGAGTTGACCCTCATGCAGCGGCGACTGAAGCGTAGTGCCGAACTGCTTGCCTTCCTCGATCAATTGCTTGTCACCGTTGCAGACGGTTCCCACCGCAACAACATCATCGCCCATCTTATAGCCAGCCTCTTCCAGCGCCTTGATGCCGCCGGTCAGAATGGCATCGTCCATGCCGTAGACGAAGTGGATGCCCTGGTCGCGCAGAGATGCGATACCTTTGGCGGCACCCTTATAACCATTGGCCTGACCAAATCCTTCATCAAAATCACCGATGATATTAAGGTCTGACCCCGCGATCGCTTCTTTGAATGCGTTGATGGACAGACCGTAGCCGCCATAGCTGTGTGGATAGGAGAGCACCATGACGTTGAACCCGTCGCCGCCAGCTGCTTTCTTGGCTGCAGCGGCTTCGCGCATCATGTAGCCCGCGTTCCGCGCACGCAGCCGATCATCCGGACCTGCATAGCCGAAGATGTACTGCTTGTCCTGGTCATTGGGAAGTTGGTTGATCTTCAACACAGGTATTCCGGTTTTGGACAGAGCCCTTAGCGATCCCAGACCAGCCGTGGCATCTGATGGCCACCAGATAAACACGTCCGGCAACTGACCTGCCGCCAAAACCTGTTGGACCTGCTGGTCCTGCTCTGCCTGGTTGAACTGATTTTCAAAGACCTTGATATCATATCCTTTCAACTCAGCCGTACCTTTGATGCCTTTGATGAAGCGTCCAATATAGGCTTCCCCTGCTGGCCCGTTGAACGAAACGATTGAACCCTTGCTCTGCGCCATTGCCGATGTCGCTGCGGCAAGCATGATGCCACCCGCCGCCAGTAGGCCCGTAGCTTTTTTAAATAATTTCATTGAATCCTCCCTACAGGAAATAAGACGAAAAAGGTCGCCTCCAACAGGTTCCCAGAATGTCGACCTTCCATGTCATACAAATCCATCCAGATTGGACAAATTCAATCCGATCTGGACAAATTGACGGTGTGTACGTGGCGTTTCAAGCGGCACGTTGCTGCAGACCTGACGACATTTCTTGGGAGGATTGTAGCATGGACGCACACAGACTGGCTGGAAAAAACATAATGATAACAGGCGCAGCGCAGGGCATGGGTGCTGCAAATGCAGAATACTTCGCCGCACAGGGTGCCAATGTTTGCATCGGGGATCTCAATCTGGAAGGCGTTCAATCCGTTGCGGATCGAATTAATGCCGCCGGCAATGGTAAAGCGGTTGCAATACAAATGGATGTGACAAAGCGGTCCGACAACGCTGATGCGGTCGCGCAAACGGTCGAAGCGTTTGGATCCATCAACATCGCATTGCTCAATGCGGGTGTGAACAAACCGCGCATGTTCATGGATATTGACGAAGATAATTGGGACATGATCATGAATATCAATGCCAAGGGTGTTTTGCTTGGCATCCAGGAATCTGCGCGTCAAATGATTGCGCAAGGCCCAATGGACGACAATCCTTACAAGATTATCCCGGTCGGTTCGATCGTATCACGTACCGCATTTTTGGACGTCATCCCCTATTGCTGCTCGAAATATGCAGTTCTGGCCATGATCATTGGTTGTGCAAAGGCACTGTGGGAGCACAAAATCACGGTCAATGGCTACGCACCGGGCGTGGTGCGTACCGAATTGTGGGAGCAGCTCGACAAGGATCTGGTTGAGATCGGCATGTTCGACAAGGAAGGTGAATCCATGGATCACCTGGCTGCCAACATGATCACGATGAAGCGCTATTCCTACCCGGATGACGTGAAAGGTACGGCTGCATTTTTGTGCTCAAGCGAGTCAGACTATATGACTGGCCAGTTGATCATGATCGATGGCGGCATGATCATGCAATAAGTGGCTGTATCCGTGGGCGTCTACCAGCAATATAGTCTGCAAGTTCAATAGGTTGTAACTTGATGGCAGATGTGCGAACCACGCCGTCGCCTGTAGATTGCGGTGCAGCCACAAGCTACAGCCGGTTTGATTGTTCCCACTCAAACACCAGGTGCGGATTTGGGCATTGAAAATATTGTATAGATCCGGGTTCTGCGATTCCATCAAAGGCTGACAGTGTCCAGCATGTTGTTGTCGATGGCTATTTCTTGATGCGAAATTTCTCGTGACAGGCACCGCATGTCTTGCCCATCGCTGAAAACGCAGGCTGAATTTGATCTGATGATGTTGCGTTCATCGCAGAAATTGCCAGCTTGTCCGCCGTCACATTCAATTCATTCGCAATTTTTTCGAACTCGGTCCAGTTGTCCCAAATGGCCGGGAGCGCCTCGCTGTGCTGGTTGGCGTTATCCGCTGGGAAGAGTGCCGTCATCCCGTTTGCGTGGTTGGCAATTTCCCGCGCCGCGGCTGCGGCGCGTTCGCCATCAAATTCGGTTGTGCCACGCACCATTCCGGCGACGGTTTTGACCGCATCACCGATTGCCGTCATCAGGTCCATCCGCTCGCGCACAATACCGGTGGCTTTGCCATGCGCGTGCGCTGCAAGCGGCACAACGACCAGACCGATGATGACGACCAGCTTGGTAATTCTTTCCTTGCGGGTATTCCCCATTGGTGACCTCTTCACTGTATTTGCAATTCTGGCAATGCGCGTATCCACCGACCTCTCCCTAAACATCAAAAAACACGGTCTCGTCCTCGCCCTGCAACCTGATATCGAAACGGTAAATAATCTTACCGTCCTTCTCGCTGCGCTTGGCTAGAAGCGTTGGGCGTCTTCGTTCCCATTCGATCAGGCTGAGGACCGGATCATCCGCATTGGCCTTGTCTTCATCATCAAAGTAAAGCCGCGTGTTCAGGCCAATATTGATGCCACGGGCGACCAGCCAAAGCGAGATATGCGGGGCGCACATCTTGCCGTTTCGGCCCAGACTTGGTCCGGGCTTGACCGTATCAAAAACCCATTCCCCGGTTTCAAAGTCTGTGATCACCCTGCCCCAGCCGCGAAAACCTTTCTCCACCGTGCGCCCATCTTCGGGATGAGCAAACACACCTTCAGAATTGGGTTGCCAGGCTTCGAGCAGTACGTCTTTCACCGGACTGCCGGTGCCATCAATGACCAGCCCCTCGATGCGGATGCGTTCACCCTTGGCATTGGGTCCTGCAATGTCCCAGCCAAGCTCGTGGCTATAGATATCAAATCCTGCAGCACCCGGGGCAAGGCCGATATGCACATAGGGACCTGCAGTCTGCGACGGTGTCTCTTTGAGATAATCTAGTTGCTGGCGCATATCAGTTGCCCTCCAGACGATTTTCAAACAGCGTTGAACGGCGGCCGCGCAACACGATGTCGAACTTGTAGGCGATTGTGTCGAGCGGAATGGTCGCATTCAGATCAAGGCGCGAAATCAGCTGCTCTCTGGCCTTCTCATCGGGAATGGTCTTGACGATCGGGCATTTGGCAATCAGCGGATCGCCTTCAAAATAGCACTGGGTGATCAGGCGCTGGGCAAAGCCTGTGCCGAAGATCGACAGATGGATATGGGCTGGCCGCCAATTGTTGACCCAGTTTCGCCAGGGATAGGCGCCTGGCTTAACGGTCCTGAAATAGTAATAGCCGGTCTCATCGGTCAGCGTCCGGCCACAGCCCCCAAAGTTCGGATCAATCGGGGCAAGATAAGTGTCCTTCTTGTGCCGGTAGCGCCCGCCGGCATTGGCCTGCCAGGCTTCGACCAGTGTATTTGGAATGCCCTTGCCGTTCTCATCGAGCACACGCCCATGCAGGATGATCCGTTCGCCGATCGCGCTCTCGCCGGCTTTCGCGTAATTGTAGATCAGATCCTTGTCGAGCGGATCGATATCATTGTGACCGAATACGGGCCCGGTGATCTCGCTGGGCGAGCTCTGCAGGGAGATCAGGGAATAGCGGGGTGATCGGGATACCGATGTCTTGTAATCAGGCGTCAAGGCCGGCGGATGCCACTGTCTGTCGCGCTGGTAGAACTCTGCGGGCTTTCTCATCGACATCTCCTGTGCACCGAAAGAGGGAGTTGATTATCACGCTTTTGCCTATTGGTTGATACCATTTGGCCCAGAAATCAGGTTCAACTGCCCTGCACCCTCCAGACATAGGCAACTGTCAGTGCATTTTTTGCCAGTACCGGTTCAACAAGATCTGGTTGCCAGTCGGTCCGGATCGGCAATTGTTCATGCGCAATAATCCGTGTGCCAAGCTGAAGCCGCGGCCGGATATCGTTCAGCACCCTGTTGAGCATTTTGGGTGGCAGAAACAGGAATATTACACTTGCCTTGTTCAGTTCAGCTTCTTCAATATCGCCTTCTATGATACTGATTTTACTTTCTAAATCAGCTCTAACCACAAGGTCGCGGGCTTGTTCGACGAGCGACCGGTTGCGTTCAATACCGACACATTGACAACCATAGCGTTTTGCTGCGCTGAGAAGCACACGCCCGTCAGCGCAACCCAGATCGAAAACAACATCGTCTGTATTCAGATCTAGTTGGGCGAATAGTCCGTCAATCAGCGCCTCCGGCGTGCCCAAATTGTGAGAAGCCGCCAGCAGTTTAAGGCGATCTTCGGTCCGCTGGCCGACCACCAGGTCGTGAATTTTGCGGATCGTGCCCACCAGAGGATAAAAGATACCCAAAATGCCGGGAAGATTGACATAAGCCACATCCACCGGGCTTGCGCTGAATTTTCGTTGTGCTTTCGTGCGCGTTCGCCACTTCAAATTTGCTCTTACCGACCATGCCCCCTGCTTCATGGCGACGAGTTCTGATCCGTAAGCGGCCAATTGGTCTGCCCTATCAATCAAAACCTGATCGACGCCAAATCCTGTCTTTTTAAGTTGTTGCATGGCCGCTTTCAGGTTTTTCGGCGCAACAGCAAGATCCAAGCTGTGAAATTGCGCATATTGGCCCTTCTGAGCTGTGGCTGGTGATTGCGCGATACCAGCTTGCTTAAACGCTTCTAATATTTGGGTTTTTACGGCATTCGTTTCGCTTACGATGCGTTCACACGTGGCGATACTTCGCTTCAGAATGGCAGCTTGAGACTTTTGTGCCGTGATTTCTTTGTCGGCAAGTAAATCCCTGCTGGTTCTGAGCAATTCTCCTCGATTGATGGCGCTGACAAGTTTGGCCCGGAGTGCAGCAAGCGACGATTTTCTGGGTTCCAAACGACGCCTCTTCAACGTGGACTTGTTAATCTCAGTGTCTGGAAACTAGTGCACCGACACGGCAACATCAACAAGCGCAGCCATGCAATGAATAT
>JAHEJF010000087.1 GCA_024639025.1 Ahrensia sp.
CTAAATCGACTGCTTCGCCATCGCCGTCGGTAATTGAACCTTTTTGTGCCAGCAGGAGATGCATTTCAGACCAATTCCAGCAAAAGCATGGTCAAACCGATGCACCAATTGCGTTCGCAATCGCCGGCTGATCAAGGTCATGCAGCCCGATGACCACCAAACGAGAGCTGCGTTCTTCATGGGACTGCCAGGGACGGTCGAAATAGGTTTCGATCCGCTGCCCAACAGCTTGAATGACCAGACGCATGGGCTTGCCGGGAACCGCACAAAATCCTTTCAGACGCAGTATGTCGTGCGATGCGATGATCGTTTTCAGCGACTCAACCAACGCAGCGCTGTCTTCCACCTCACCCAGCTCAACAACGAAGCTCTCAAATTCGTCGTGATCGTGCTCATGCCCATCGGCATGATGCATTTCATGATGTGACTTGCGGTTAGTGATCTCATCTTCCGTACCAGCACCAATACCAAGCAGAACCGATATCGGTAGTTGGCCATGCTCCGCTTCAACCATCTTCAATGCGCGACTTGTCTGACTTTGAACGTTTTGCCGAACTGAATCGAGTTTGTCCGGTTCGACAAGATCTGACTTGTTGAGAACGATCATGTCAGCAGCGCGAATTTGATCCTCAAACAACTCTTCCAGTGGGCTTTCATGGTCAAGTTCCTGATCTGCCGTCCGTTGTGCATCCAGCTTGGCATGATCATGAGCAAACCGCCCTTCTGAAACAGCTGCTGAATCAATCACAGTGACAACACCATCAACAGTCACCTGTGTTTTCACTTCGGGCCAGTTGAATGCGGCAACCAGCGGTTGCGGCAAAGCCAATCCCGATGTCTCGATTATGATGTGATCTGGCCGTTCCTCGCGCTCAAGAAGTTTTTCCATGGTAGGAATGAAATCGTCGGCGACGGTGCAGCAAATGCAACCATTGTTGAGTTCGACGATGTCGTCCTCGGTGCAAGTCTCAACACCGCACCCCTTCAAAACATCACCATCCACGCCCAGATCGCCAAATTCGTTGATGATCAGGGCGATCCGCTTCCCTTGCGCATTTTGCAGCAGATTGCGGATCATGGTTGTCTTGCCAGCACCCAGAAATCCAGTGATGACAGTAGCGGGAATTTTGGAGTTCAACATAACTAACCCTTTATTTTTATGGGCAGCCCTGCCGCCACCAGAAAGACTTCAGTTGCCATTTCAGCGAGGTCCTGATGAAGGCGGCCTGCATGATCGCGGAACACCCGCGCCATTTTGTTTTCCGGCACGATTCCCATCCCGACTTCACTGCTTACAAGCACCACCGGCGCTTGCATCGATTTGAGTTGTTCCAGCAGACTGGCGAACCGCGCATGAATATCCGCCTCTGCCAGCAAGAGATTAGTCAGCCACAGGGTCAAGCAGTCGACGATAATGCCTCTTGAAGCATCATCGGCCTGTTGGAGTGCCGCCTCAAGATCATGGGTTGCTTCAACAAGGTGCCATTTGTTACCGCGACGCTTCACATGTTCATCGATGCGATCGCGCATCTCTTCGTCCCAGATCTGGGCGGTGGCAACATAAACAGGCTCAAGACCACTTTCCAGGACAAGCTGTTCGGCAAACTTCGATTTGCCCGAGCAGGCCCCACCCAGCACAAGTGTCACGCCATTACCAAGATGATGCATTGTTGCGACTCGCATGCTTGGCAAGCTGGAAATTGCACTGGCCGCGCGTTCGCAGGAGCTCCTTGAAAGAACGGTTCGGTTTCATTTGACAACTCCCGTGTCACTTGAGCGACGCAGTGTCCGAACCAATGGCTTCCCCCAATTGTACAGCTGCGATTGCAGCCCGAAGCCCAGGTCCGATACAGGACGCCCGCCCTATCAGATCAAAAGTAAAGGCAGGTCTCCTGGCTCGGGGCGTTTCAGCGGTGCTCTTACCTTCCCGGGGCTACCAGTGGTGTCTCAGTGGAGACGCAAAGCACCGCGCCCTTCTACAGTCGCGGGGTCGGCCGTGATTTGCGCACCCGGTTTGGGTCTGCGCGTCACGTTCCCTTTTCATCAAAGCCGCCTGGGCGGATTCGAAACCAATACCTTTTGGTGATACGTCCTCAAGCGCAGCCACGTCAATCCACATTGCAACATGCCGCATTCTTTTGATCATTATTGGGACGTTTTACCGGTCAAAGCTGCGCGCTGCAGCCAGCATCCCATCAATGTCTACCATTACTTCCAGTTTTGCGGCCATCTCGTCGAGCGTCTGCGAAACCCGATCGATCTGATCTTGGTCGTTTGAGTATACCCCCAGAGATCGCAACCACTTTTGCCGGAATTTGCCATTGTCGAAATAGCCATGCAGATAGGTCCCTTGAACAAGGCCATCTGCGGAGACGGCCCCGTCCGGGTGTCCATTTATAACGCTGGTAGGACGAGCGCAATCAGGTCCGGTTGTTTCACCGATATGGATTTCATAGCCGGTCAGCGGTGCATCAAAGAGCGTGCTTTGGGCCTGCACCGTGCGCAGTCGCTTTTCCGGTTGCATCGCGGTCTCTACATCCAGAAGACCCAATCCTTTGACGGTTGTCGGCGCGCCCTCAATGCCACTCGGATCCGACACCGAGCGTCCCAATATTTGATAGCCGCCACAAATACCAATGATTTGCCGACCACGATCAACATGCGCCTGAATTTGCTGATCCCATCCATTTTCGCGCATCTTGGCAAGATCTCCGATTGTGGATTTTGAACCGGGAATGATCAAAACGTCCGCATCAGCCGGCAACGCCTCTCCACTTTTACAGAATTGCAGATGCACATCGTCTTCCGCAGCCAATGCATCCAGATCATCAAAATTGGAAATCCTGTCGAGAACAGGTACGGCAATCTTCAGTTTTCCCCGCGCAAAGCCAGTCAGCCTTTCAAGTGCCACCGAGTCTTCTGCCGGCAATTTTGTCGCTTCTTCCATCCAAGACACCACGCCAAAGTTGCACCAGCCGGTGAATTGTTCAATCGCCCGCAACCCGTCGTCAAACAAGGATAGATCGCCGCGAAATTTGTTGATCAGATAACCAACGATCATCTTTCGATCATGATCGCTCAAGATCGTATGAGAGCCAACCAGAGAAGCGATCACCCCTCCCCGATCAATATCCCCGACCAGGACAACCGGTACGCCAGCTCGGGTGGCAAAGCCCATATTGGCAATGTCCCCGGCACGCAAATTGATTTCGGCGGGCGATCCTGCTCCTTCGACAAGCACAATATCTGCCTGCGCCTTGATCGCCTCGTAGCTTTCCATCACCGCATTGAGCAATTTGGGTTTGAGCGTCAGGTAATCCCGCCCCTTCGCGGTGCCGGTCATTTTGCCTTGCACGACAATCTGACTGCCGGTTTCTGACTCCGGCTTGAGCAGCACAGGGTTCATGTGAACCATAGGAGAAACCTGGCACGCCAATGCCTGAAGCCACTGCGCTCGACCAATTTCACCGCCGTCTGCGGTCACTGCAGCATTGTTGGACATGTTCTGTGGTTTGAACGGCATGACCTTCATGCCGCGGTTCTTGAGCGCACGGCAAAGGCCGGCAACCAATACCGTCTTGCCGACATCTGAACCTGTACCCTGAAACATCAACGAAAGCGTCATGTGTTTCGACTAGCGCAAATGTATCACAGCGAAAAGGGCACAGATGGCATTTCGGCAATTGGTTGAGATCAAGCCCTCAATGCAAAACCGCGCTTCAACTTTTGGCTGAAGCGCGGTTCGCTACTCTTACTCTTACCACGAATACGCTGTGGTGGAATTCTGTGCTCCGGTACGCAGTACCTGATCCGGAGTGGAACGCTTATCAGCTGTTCCGGAGACCATTCTTAAACAGACATTCTTACCACGAGGTTATTGAGTGATTAAGCAAACCTAAATTCGGCACTTTTTTTGAACTTTTTCGTTTACGAAATTTAACCAATTCGAAGCTGACGCCTCAATTTGGCAAAATTGGCTATTGATCTTCACAACACTCTCCCCGATGGTCGTTCAAGCTGAAGGGAAACAATATGCGGAAAGAGGGTCACGGATCATTTGTAGGGCGCTTTGCGTTGATTTCGATCAGCGCAGCAATGCTTGCCGCCTGCGTGAGCACCACTTCGACCGTCAGTACTGAGTATTATGCAGTCAACGGATCCACCAGCCAGCAATTGGATCGGGAATTGCGGCGGAAGGGTCCGCTCAATGGACATGCTCTGGCGTCGGCGGCCATTCGATTTGAACCGGTCGCATTGGCGCAACAGGAATCGGCACTGGGATGCAGTTTCAAAACCGCCAAGTTCCGGGTCGACGCAAACATCACCCTGCCCCGATGGATCAACAAGAGTCAGTCCAGAGACAGAGATCTGCGTCGCGCGTGGGATGGATTGTCAAAATATGCGCGGCTGCATGAACAGACCCACGTCAAAATTGCCGAGACCTATGCCAAGCTGCTTGGCAATGCTCTGATCGCAATACCACCGCAACGCTCCTGCGAACGCTTGGACCGCCAGTCCAAAAAGGTCGTCGACAAAATCTACCGCAGTCACGACAAGGCACAACAACAATTTGATGCCGATGAGCAGCGGCGCTTGGCCGCCCTGTTTGCAGAATCTGAGCGCGAAAGCGGCAGCTAGAGCGTTTCAGTCTTCAACTGAAACGCTGGTGCGGATTTAGGCATTGAAAATATTGGATTGATCCAGGTAACGCGATTCCATCAAAGGCTGTCAGAGTCCAACCATTTCAGGCAGCACGGCTTTTCAACCGCTTGTAATTGGCGCGCACACGCTTGGCGACTGGCGCCAATCCGGCATCGGAAATGTCCTGCATCGAACGCGAAACCTTGGCCACGTTGGGCAGTTCACCTCTCATTGCTGAGGTGGTCATTTCTGTCCAGGTATTAAGCATTTCAGTGTGAACAACGCCAAAACTTTCCACCATCACGGCCGTCTTCTCGATCACCGCCTTTTCACCTTCGCCACCTCTTCGCCCGCCGCTGGCATGCCATGGTGTTGCCAATTCATACATGACATTGGGAACCCGCATCGCAATTACCATGGGCGCAAGGATCATGACTTCCAGAGCAGACGAAACCGATTCCGATTCCTGATCTGTGAGCAAAAAGTGTGTAAACAAGACAAACGCCTCCGGTTAGGAGTCTTGCCTAGCATGCTGCAGTGCACAATAACAGCGAAATAATGGCGTCATTCTTGCCCGTCCACGGCTAAGAGCTGTTTATAAGCACCATTGAGCGCTGCTATCACACGTTCGACGGCCATATCGATGTGATCGCGGGTCCACGAAAGCGGCGGCGACATGATCATCGTGTCCATGACAGCGCGCATCATGATATTGTTGGCGATGGCATGATCGCGCACAGCGGCCGCGCCGGAAGTCGCCGGTTCAAACCGCTCCTTGGTCTGACGATCTTTGACGATTTCGATCGCGATCAGAAATCCAAATCCACGCACCTCTCCAACCAGCGGATGATCTCCGATCGCTTTTTGCAGGGAATCGAGCAGATATGGGCCAGTATCATCGCGCACACGTTCAATCATGCCCTCACGCTCAATGATTTCCAGATTGCGCAAGCCAACAGCACAAGCCACCGGATGGCCTGAGTAAGTATAGCCGTGATAGAACTCACCACCCTTTTCAACCAGTGTATTCGCAATGCGATCACCCACGATCAATGCAGACAAAGGTTGGTAGCCTGATGTCAGTCCTTTCGCTGTGGTAATCGTGTCCGCCTTGATATCCATCGATTGGGCTGCAAACCACTCTCCGGTTCTGCCATAGCCGCAAATCACTTCATCAAGCATCAGCAAGATATCGTACTTATCGCAAATGCGCTGAATCTCCGGCCAATAGCTGGCTGGCGGAATGCGCACACCACCAGCGCCCTGGATTGGCTCACCAATAAAGGCCGCAACATTTTCTGGACCGGCTGCCAGAATGGCATCTTCGACACTTTTTGCTGCGCGCAGACCAAAAGCGTGCTCGGACTCGCCGTCCTCTCCAGATTCGAAATAGCAAGGCGACATGACATGTTGAATATTTGGCACCGCCCCATTCAACTGGCTGTGCATCGCACTCATGCCACCCAATGAAGTGGCCGCGATGGTCGAGCCGTGATAGGCCCACTCTCTCGAAATGATGATGTTTTTCTCCGGCTTGCCTTCAATCGCCCAGTAGTGGCGAACGATGCGCAAAGCCGTATCATTAGCCTCTGACCCCGAGGAGCCGAAGAATACTTGGTTCATGTTATCGGGTGCGAGCGATGCAATTTTTTCGGCCAGCAGGATCGGAGTTGGTGTCGTGCACCGGAAAAAGGAATTGTAATATGGCAGTTCCCGCATCTGATCGGCTGCCACGTCGGCCAGTTCGTCCCACCCATAACCGATATTGACGCACCAGAGCCCGGCCATGGCATCCAATATTTCGTTTCCGTCAGAATCGTAAACAAAAGCGCCCTTGGCGCCCGTGATCACCCGGCTGCCCTCTTCGCGCAGATCCTTGTGGTCCGTGAAGGGATGCAGGTGATGGCCAGCATCCATTTTTTGCAGTTGCTGAGTAGAAAAATTTTGAAAGGTCATGATTATCTCCTGAATTGAAACAAGGCACTGGCGCCGAACAAGGGTTCAGGAGATCGTGTGTGGTGAATATCCGATCCGCGCACAAAGCAGCAAAAGCTCTTCGTGTAGTGACATTGTAGAAGCTATGACGTTCATAACCAAATGATG
>JAHEJF010000088.1 GCA_024639025.1 Ahrensia sp.
CTGAGCCAATGTCAGCGGCGCTTTCGCCTTCTTCCAGCAAGACAGCGATCAGCGCATTGACCTTCACACCTTCAGTACCTTCTGGAACCACAATCTTGCCGATCGTGCCTTCATCAACGGCTTCCACTTCCATGGTTGCCTTGTCGGTTTCAATTTCGGCGATTACATCGCCGGGGCCAACCTTGTCACCTTCTTTGACGGTCCACTTGGCCAGATTGCCCTCTTCCATGGTCGGAGAAAGTGCGGGCATAAGAATATCGGTAGGCATGCTCGTATCTCCTTAAAGCAAAATGTCTGTGTAGAGTTCTGATGCATCTGGCTCGGGACTCTTCTGGGCAAAATCTGCCGCATCAACAACGATGTCCCGGATTTCCTTGTCGATCGCTTTGAGATCTTCTTCGGTTGCCATCTTGGCGCCCAAGACACGCTGCTTGACCTGTTCGATCGGATCCTGCTCGGAGCGCATCTTTTGAACTTCGTCTTTGGAGCGGTATTTCGCCGGATCGGACATTGAGTGCCCCCGGTATCGATAGGTCATCATCTCGAGAATGATGGGGCCATCTTTCCGCGCGTGTTTGGCGGCGTATTCTGCGGCCGATTTCACGGCCCGGACATCCATGCCATCGACTTGCATGCCTGGAATGCCAAAAGAGACACCGCGCATGGAGAAATCCAGTTGTGCGGCGTGACGCTTGGTTGATGTGCCCATCGCATAGCGGTTGTTTTCGATTACATAGATTGCAGGCAACTTCCACAACGCGGCCATGTTGAAGCTTTCATACACCTGGCCCTGGTTGGCAGCGCCATCACCGCAGAAAGAAACAGAAACCTTGCCATTGTCGCGATAATTATTGGCGAAAGCCAATCCGGTTCCCAGCGAAACCTGGGCGCCCACAATGCCGTGGCCGCCATAAAAGTTGTTTTCCCGGCTGAACATGTGCATCGAGCCGCCCTTACCACGGGAGTATCCATCAATTCTCCCGGTTAACTCGGCCATGACACCGCGGCTTTCCATGCCCATTGCCAGCATGTGCCCGTGGTCGCGATAGGCTGTGATCATCTGGTCGCCGTCTTCCAGTGTCATCTGGATGCCGGTAACGACTGCTTCCTGGCCAATATAAAGATGGCAAAAACCACCGATCGCACCCATGCCGTATAATTGTCCGGCTTTTTCTTCAAAACGCCTGATCAGCATCATGTCGCGATAGGCTTTGAGTTCTTCTTCTTTGGAGAATTTTGCCGGCGCCGGAGCTTTGATAGCAGCCAGCAATCGGTGGTCATCCGCTTTTTTTGAAGCGGACTTACGTGGACGCGTCGCCATAGGTCTCTTCCCAGTTTACAATTTTATTGCAGAGACAAGTAAACGCTACGGAACGGATGCACAAGGCGCAAAATTGCATAACTTCTGCCCGCATAAGTCAATAAATTCGCTAAATAAATGGGAATTAACTGGATTTCAGTTAATTGTTGCCATGCAGCAATACCAGCTCATTTGACTTGGTCATACCAAGCGTCAAACGAGCCCGTTCATCCACCAAATCCCGCTCAAGAGTACCGTCTCGAAGAAGACTGGTTCGCTTTTCGTAATCTTGTCGAACTTGTTCAAGCGATGCAAGCTCCAACTTCAGCGTATCGATTTCTGCCTGATACCGCTCGCTGGATTGCAAACCGAGAGAGCCATTGACCGCGTGGAAACTGAAATAGCCCAGCATGCCAAAACAGACCAGTGGCAATACGGCATGACGAAGTTTCGATTTCTTGTGTTGTCGTGTCCACATAAAGCCAGTCCGGGGCGAGATCTCCTGACAAAGAGACGTATATGTTTTTGGTTAAGCCGCCCCCAAGAAATGTGGTTAATCATGGGTAAATGGGCAAGTCTTGCACCCATGCATCAATGATGAAGACCTGACGCAAGGATAGTTTGCAAGGTTTCCTTGCCCATGACCGTGCTGCCGCACCAGCCAACTCTGCGAGGATCAAACAAAATGAACCGCCCTTTCGAGCGGTTCTTTCAAATTTTGAAGCTGGTATTGTTCTATCTGCGCAAGATGGAACGACCCGCATAGACAGACTGGTTGCCGAGCTCTTCTTCAATTCGGATGAGTTGGTTGTACTTTGCCAACCTGTCAGAACGGGCCAGCGAACCGGTTTTGATCTGGCCGCAATTGGTCGCCACCGCCAGGTCAGCGATCGTCGCATCCTCGGTTTCACCGGACCGGTGGGACATAACCGCGGTATAGCTGGCCTTATGCGCCTGTTCGACTGCATCAAGTGTCTCGGAAAGGCTGCCGATCTGATTGACCTTGATCAGGATCGAGTTCGCAACACCCTTTTCAATGCCCGTTGTCAGGCGCTTTGTGTTGGTCACAAACAAGTCGTCGCCCACCAGCTGACAAGTCTTGCCGGACAGGTTTGTCAAATCGGCCCAGCCATCCCAATCGTCTTCATCCATACCATCTTCAATAGAGATAATCGGATAATCGGCGGCCAACTGCGCCAGGTATTTGGCCTGCTCTGCGGGTGAGCGTGTGACGCCCTCCCCCTTGTAGACATAATTGCCATCCTTGAAGAACTCGGAGGCTGCGCAATCGAGTGCGATGAACATGTCGTCGCCTGGCTTGTATCCGGCTTCCTCAATCGACTCCATGATGAAGTCCAGTGCATCCTTGGCACTCGATAGGTTGGGCGCAAATCCGCCTTCGTCACCCACGGCCGTATTGTGACCGGCCTTGTGCAACCGCTTTTTCAGCACATGAAACGTCTCAGATCCCATGCGAACTGCATCGGCGATGCTTTCGGCACCCACAGGCGAAATCATGAACTCCTGAAAATCAATCGGGTTGTCCGCATGTTCGCCACCATTGATGATGTTCATCATCGGTACTGGCAGGATCCGCGCATTAGGACCTCCCACATATTTATACAGCGGCATACCAAGCGCAGAGGCAGCTGCATGGGCAGTCGCCAGCGAAACTCCCAAGATGGCATTGGCGCCCAGATTTGACTTGTTCTCGGTGCCGTCGAGATCGAGCATGACCTCGTCGATTTTGCGCTGCTGAGTGGCGTCCATGCCAGCCAAAGCATCAAAGATCGGACCGTTGACAGCATCCACGGCCTTTGTGACCCCTTTGCCACCATAACTCTTCCCGCCATCGCGCAATTCAACGGCTTCATATTTGCCTGTTGAAGCGCCGGAGGGCACGGCAGCGCGGCCAAGAGTGCCGTCTTCAAGCACCACATCAACTTCGACGGTGGGGTTTCCCCGACTGTCAAAAATCTGCCGGCCAATAATATCGATAATCGCAGTCATCTATCTGTTCCTGTGAGTAAGGCGTTTCTCTATTCGGCCACTGCATAGACCAGCAATTCACAAAGTAAAACAGCCTGACGACATAATTTCATTGGCCGCTACTTATGAATCCGCATAATTTTATCTCGGCTGGGGCATGTGAAAGGAACTTTCATGCCGCAAATGATAAAAATGATGATGGCTTTGTTGGTTGCTGGCTTCGTACTCGCCGCATGTGGGCCGGGTACAGGCACTGGTGAAGGTGGTGATACTGCTACCGAAGAGACAGCACCAACCGACGGCACAAACACGCAGTAGAACCAATCAGCCAGCCCGATCAGAAGTCGGACTTGGCCAATGCGTCAAACGCCATCAATTGCTCGATGAGTGACCTCATCTGATGAAGCGGAACCATGTTGGGACCGTCTGATGGGGCCTTGTCCGGGTCGGCGTGTGTCTCGATAAAGACGCCCGCCACACCCACAGCAACTGCGGCTTTTGAAAGATAGGGAACCATCCGCCGGTCTCCGCCGCTTGAAGTGCCCTGCCCGCCTGGCTGTTGAACGGAATGGGTTGCATCAAAAATCACCGGTGCCCCGGTTTCAGCCATGATGGGCAGCGAACGCATGTCAGAAACGAGCGTATTGTAACCAAAGCTGGCGCCGCGCTCGGTGAGCATGACATTTGGATTGCCGCTTTCTGTGACTTTGGCCAGAACATTCTGCATATCCCAGGGCGCCAGGAACTGCCCCTTTTTGATATTGACCACCTTGCCGGTCTTAGCCGCCGCAATAAGTAAATCAGTCTGCCTGCAAAGAAAGGCTGGTATTTGTAGCACATCACAGATTTCAGCGACCGGCGCACATTGTTCTGCGGTGTGAACATCGGTAAGGACCGGCAGACCCAGACTCTCCTTGATCTCGGCAAAAACGTCCATTGCTTTTGCTAGACCCACACCCCGTTTGCCGGAAAGTGATGTGCGATTGGCCTTGTCATACGATGTTTTGTAGACATAGCCGATACCCAGTGAGGAACAGATCTCTTTCATCGCACTTGCCATTTCGAGCGCATGGGCACGGCTTTCCATCTGGCACGGACCAGCGATCAAGCTCAGCGGCAGATGGTTGCCAAACGACACACTTCCGGCTTGGACCACCTTGTTGACGGCACTGTTCATTTAGATACTCATGCTCCTGAAACGTCGAACGCCAAAAAAGCACCCTGGCCCTGCACAGCGTCGACCACCCAATATCGCCCGGTGTCCCGATACGCAACGCTACCCGCTTCAAGTGCTTTTTTGAGCATCTGCTTGTCGGCGATTGTCATTACAATTCCTTCACAGCACAGACCGCGTCCATCCATGCTCCGCTCAACACCAAATTCCATTCTCAGGCCCTCGGGCGTGAGGACATTGAAATTGGTATTAGCTGTCTCAATTTCCATCCCGAAAGATCCCGAAGGTGTATCGCGATTATTCACCACGGGCTGCAGAAAATACTGAAAATCAGAGGGATTTTGCTCTGACAGGACAATTTCCTTGATGCCCGAAACCCCGTTGGCATGGTTTGTCAGTGACGATCGGTCAACAACAGGAACATTGATGCGCTGACAGGTAAATAACGTTATGTCAGGAGCACGGTCATCCTTGGCAAAGCACAATTTGAAAGACGCTTTGGCTTTCTTGCCTTGGCCGTCGACAAATGCACGACCGAAACGGAGCTTTCGACCAGCAGATATGCCCAGTTTGCGAAACCTTTGGTGATCGCCGTCAGCATCTTCGGTCTTGAGCGCGATTGCAGAAAAGCCATCCTCGCCAATCCGAAACCGGTAAGCCTGATCTGACGCAGTGAATACATTGCCTTTTCTGGCTGTCTCTTCGCAATCCTCGCGTTGGGCAACGGCCAAGGGCTCCAGATAAGTGTCATCTGCAAAGAACACACAGGCATTTTCAGTGCCGAAGGGGTGCACGGCATCTGGTGCAACAGTAAATCCCATTGCCTCATAGCGCTCCCGCGCCAGTTCCAGGCTGGTGACAGGAAGCACAGCATGATCAAATTGATAAGGTGCAGTCGGTGCAAAGGAACGATTCATGCACCTCATGTGCATGATTTCAGCATTTCAGGCAAGCGCTGGACAGCGAATTTAAGCGGTCACAAAACCGTTTTGCCCTGCCCGTCGTATAGCACCGCAGAACAGCTTGCAAAGGAGAGCACCATGACCCGTCACTTATTCAACGCGATGAGGACATTGTGTGTAACCGTGTTCATGATCGTTGCTGCTCAGGTACCTGCATGGGCACAATCTGGAGAAGACAATGCGCGGGCCGTGATCTCCAGCCAGTTGGAGTCGTTTCTTTCAGGCGACTTTGTCGGTGCCTATTCCCATGCTTCGGACAATATCAAGCAGATTTTCCCTACCGTTGATCGATTTATGCAAATGGTTCAGGGCGGATATTTGCCTGTTCTGCGTCCCGGTAATTACGCGTTTGGCAATGCCGAAGCAGTTGCTGATAATCGCGTCAAACAGGATGTACTGATCCGTGCGCCAGACGGCAGCGACTGGACAGCAACCTATTACATGGAAATGCAGCCCGATGGAGTTTGGAAAGTCGATGGTGTTCAATTGCGCAAAGGCGCTGCAGGCCTGATCTAGTATTTTGAGTGAAGCTGTTCAGGCTCAAACCGCCTCGATATCACCCCTTGACCACATCGCTTCGGTTTCCTCGGCAAATTGAGCAAAGCGGTTCTCGGTAATGGCTGACCGCATCCCCGCCATCAAATGTTGATAATAGGCAATATTGTGCCAGCTCAGCAGCATCATGCCGAGCATCTCGTTGGATTTGACCAGATGATGCAAATAAGCACGCGAATAATTGTTTGAAGCAGTGCAGGAAAATCCTTCGTCGAGGGGCCGCATGTCTTCCGCGTGACGGGCATTTTTGAGGTTCACCCGGCCGCGTGTCGTAAACGCCAGGCCGTGTCGTCCCGAACGGGTCGGCATCACGCAATCAAACATGTCCACGCCCTTTGCCACGGAACGCAGAAGGTCCTGAGGTGTACCCACACCCATCAGATATCGTGGCTTTCCAATTGGCAAAATCGGATTGACCACATCAAGCATGGCAAGCATCACCTCCTGTGGTTCGCCAACCGCCAGTCCGCCAATCGAGTAGCCTTTCAGATCCATGCCGACCAAGGCACGGGCGGACTGCTCCCGCAGTCCAGTGTCGTCGCCGCCCTGCACAATGCCAAACATGGCTTTGCCTGCCTGATCACCAAATGCGATTTTGCATCGCTCTGCCCAACGCAAGGAGAGTTCCATGGCACTTTTCATCGTGTCATGATTGGCTGGAAGCGCGACACATTCATCCAGCTGCATCTGTATATCGGATCCCAAAAGCCCTTGAATTTCGATCGAGCGCTCGGGCGACATTGCATA
>JAHEJF010000089.1 GCA_024639025.1 Ahrensia sp.
ATTTTCTGCAGGAATGGGCCAAACGTGAGGATCCGAGCCACCTCCCCTTTGATCTTTTGGTCGCAACAGATGTATTGCCGTACATCGGCGCGCTCGAACCACTATTTGACGGACTTGCCGCCAACGCGACAACCAATGCGCGCCTCATATTCTCGAGCGAAACGCTGTCTGATGATGCCTTTGCCGGCATGGATTGGCGGGTGACGCCTCATCAACGCTTTGCCCATTCCGAAGGCTACATAAGGGGCATGTGCGCGCGCGCCGGATTCAGCCGAATCACCCACTTCCAGGACATTGTAGTTCGATCAGAGCGGGGTACGCCCATACAGGGGCACCTTGTCATTGCAGACAGGCCCTAAAGGTTTTCAGTCTTCAACTGAAACCCTGGCACGGATTTGGAATTTGAAAATATTGAATGAATCCGGGTACCGCGATTCCATCAAAGGCTGACAGAGTTTAGATTTTTGAACCGACAATCATCTCCCGCTTGCCGGCAAATCCGGGAACCTTTTGCACCTCGAATCCGGCTTTGGCCAGATTGCGCCTAACCCATCCGGCAGCGGTGTAGCTGGCAAAAGTGGCACCAGAATTCGAACGATCATACAGCGTTTGCATCAGATCGAGCGACCACATGTCTGGATTTTTTGAAGGTGCAAAACCGTCCAGATACCACGCATCGACACCGCCGCTCCAATCCCTGACGCCATCCAGTACATCGGCAACGACTAGTGTCAGCGTCGTTTGATCATCCATCAGCCAGGGTGTCGGCATCTGGGTCAGGGAGGGCCAAAAATTGGCGAGAGCCGAGAGCTCATCTTGGACTTCGGGCCATGTCGAAACCGCACGCTTCATGGAAGGCAGATCCATGGGATAGGCTTCAAATGAAACAAAGTGGAGCTGGCTGCCCGCTGGCCGATGCTGTTTCCATTGTCGCCAGGTTTCTAGGAAATTCAGCCCGGTGCCGAAGCCCAATTCGCCGATGACAAACGTATCACAGTTTTTCCAACGCTCCGGCATTTGATTGCCGCCCAAAAAAACATGCGCACATTCGGCACGACCATCGGATCTGCAATAAAAGTGATCGCCAAAACGTTTCGAAAAAGGCATATCGCCTTCATGGAATTCCAACTCGTCTTTGGGTAGCGCTTCACTCATCATGGTCTCATATCAAAACACGATCAAAAGACCAGCACCCGATTTCATCATTATTGGTGCGGGCATCGTCGGACTTTGGACCGCTTATTATGCCGCAAAGGCCGGCGCAAGTGTTGTGTTGATCGACAAAGGTCGATTGGGCAGCGGTGCCAGCAATGGAATTCTGGGTGCCTTGATGCCCCATCAGCCCATCAACTGGAACGACAAGAAACAATATCAATTTGAAGGCCTGACCAGCCTGCCGGACGAAATCACCATGCTCGAGGCCAACACAGGAATAGAGTGCGGCTATCGCCGGTGTGGACGGATTATGCCGATTGCCCATGCCGAAAAGCGGAGACAAAGCGCTGATTGGTCGACCGGTGCCACTAAAAATTGGTCGGGCGACTATGTATGGCAGGTCAAGGACGACAATCCCCGCACCGATTGGATGAGCAGCGTTGGAGAACACGGCTACAATGTCGAGGACTTGGCAGCACGCACAAATCCGCGCGCACTGGTTTCGGCGCTTGTTGCGTCACTTGTACAATTCAGCAATGTCGAACTACTGGAAGGTACACAAGTTCAACAACTGGGCGGAGATGGCACAATATCACTGCCAGGCGGTCAATCACTTGTTGCAGGAAAGACGATTGTTACTGCCGGATATGGCTCCTTCCCGCTGCTGGAAGGGTTGGCAGCGAAGAAATTGGGTTGGGGTGTGAAAGGACAAGCAGCATTGCTCAGACCCCTTCAGTCTTTCGATCCCGCCTCACCTATCATTTATGATAACGGCACTTATGTCATTGCGCATGACAACGGCCATATCGCCATTGGTTCAACATCGGAGCGCGAATTTTCACAGCCAAACAGCACCGATGCACAACTGGATGTGCTGATCGAGCGAGCCCGGCAAATTTGCCCGGTGCTTGAAGGTGCCAGCGTCGTTGAACGCTGGGCTGATGTTCGCCCGCGCGCCACCGGTCGTGACCCGATGATTGGCACCCTTCCTGGCCATCCAGATGCCATTGTTGCGACCGGCGGATTTAAGATCACATTCGCCATTGCACACTTGATGGCACGCGACGCATTGGCCGCATCAAGCGGCGAAGCCGTTCAAATTCCGGACAGTTTTCGAATTGAAGCACATCTTTAACAGGCAAGTCCCTATCAGGTTTTGGCCGTTGAAAGCATGAGAGAATCGTTTTTAGAATATCGAACTCGACATTCATCTTGATTGCTGACCTGAGCTATTTGCCCTGATCATTGATCTTATCCACAGAAGCCACATTTCAGATATCTATTTGAAATATAACGATTTTAATCAAATAAATTGTTTAGAGTTCCTTAAGGAAATCAGACATTTTCTATTGTTTATCGATCCAAAAACGATATCTAGCCGTAAAGACAGGCAGCGACCAATGGTCCAAATTACAAACATACGAGCGACTGAGAGGTCGGATTTGGCTCAGGCACAGTTGGTTAGCAAAGAAGTGGGCGAAAAATAAGAAAAATGAAAGCTGACCAATTCGACTTTACGAAACAGATTCATGAGGCGCGTACTGAGTACGAGCTGCTGGAAGTCTGCGGTCAGATTGGTAAGGCTTTCGGCCTCCCCTATTTCTTGGTGTTTAGCCTTCCCGGCGAGGACGACAACCGTCTTTCCGATCTCGATTTGGTCTCAAACTGGCCTGAATTTCTGATCGAACAATACGACAATAACGGTTTGCTTCAGCACTCACCCATCATTTCCTACCTGCGCAGTTCTACCGAACCCTTGCTGTTCGAGATTGACAAGATCAATCGGGATCGCGCCGATGGAAAGGCAAATCTGGCAATCGAACTGTTCAAAAGTCATGGCATACACAATGGCGCATACTTTAGCGTACATTTGGCAAATGGACGCCTAGGCGCGGTGAATTTTTCCGGATCAGGCAGCCAGCTCGATCACCAGCAACTGGTCGAACTAAACTACCTGGCCAACCTGCTCTACTCGAAAATTCATGAGATCCGAAAAAGCGACGATGAACTCAACTTCGGCTTGAAAAAGAATGAGGTCAATTGCCTCAAGTGGACCTCACAAGGAAAGACAAGCTGGGAAATTGCGTCAATCATGGGCCTGTCTGAGCACACGGTGAACCACTATCTGACCAGCGCAGCCCAGAAACTCGATACTTCCAATCGCACCCACGCAGTCAGCAAGGCGCTGCGGCTGAAAATTATAACCTAGCCCCCTTTGTGACGAGAACAAATATGCAGCTTCAGTTCGACACTCATCCAAGGCCCGAACATCCCATTGGTACCGATGAAATCGGTGTGTCTTCAGACGAGATCTTGAAGGCCATTTCCAGATTTGATCCTATCGGTCTTTGGCGAGTCGATCTTGATCGCGGACTGACTTATTGGACTGACGCCGTATTCGAAATCTATGGCTGGGATGTCCGGCCGGGCCCGGTTGACGTTGCAAAGGCAATTGAGGCCTACCATCCCGACGATCGGGCAGTCGTGGCAAGATGCCTTGAGGAAGCGGCAAAGAACAGGACGGGTTTCCGATTTGTGCTGAGACTGGAAAGACCCGACGGTGGACATATTTGGGTAAAGAGTTGTGGTCTTTATCGCAAAACCGCTGATGGGACGGAAGAAATCTACGGCTATTTTGAGAAGTTCTCAGCCCTGACTCGCTCTGTCACCATCCTCAACTAAACCGAAGTGCTTTCAAACAAAAACGCCCCCTGAGCCAACTCATGGGGCGTTTTATCTGTATTTGATAGTGATCAGTCTGCTTTTTTCTTGGCCGGTGCCCTCTTTTTAGCTGGTGCCATTTCAGCATCTTTTTTCTCGGCGGCAGCCGTCTTCTTCGGTGCAGCCTTCTTGGCTGGTGCCTTCTTGGGTGCAGCTTTCTTTTTCGCCGGCTTGGCTTCAGCCTGTTCTTCGTCGTCAGCCATCAGCTCTTCCTTGCTGACGGTTTTGTCGGTTACCGAAACGACGGTCAGCAAATGGTCAACGGTCTTCTCTTCAAAGATCGGGGCACGAAGATTGGCAACTGCATCGGGGTTTTTCTGGAAAAACTCGTAGATTTGCTTTTCCTGACCCGGATATTGGCGAACATGGGCCATCAGTGCTTGCTGCATTTCAGCTTCTGTCACTTGGATTTCCGCTTTCTCACCAATCTCGGACAGGACGAGACCCAAACGAACGCGACGCTCGGCGAGCGACAAATACTCCTCGCGCGCTTCTTCTTCGGTCGTGTCTTCGTCTTCAAAACTTGTGCCAGCTTGCTCCAATTCAGCTGTGATCTGCGTCCAGATATTGTTGAACTCGGTATCGACCAGCTTTTGCGGTGAATCGAGCTGGTACATTTTGTCCAACTCGTCGAGCAATTGGCGCTTCACCTTCTGACGCGTCATGCCACCATACTGGCTTTCGATTTGCTCGCGAACGACTTCACGCAAGCGCGCTGCAGACTCAATACCGAGCTTTTCGGCCAATTCGTCTGTGATCTCAACCTTCTCGGCAGCTTCGACAAGGCTTACCGTTACCTCGAACTCAGCATCCTTGCCCGCCAAATGCGCAGCTTGGTAGTTTTCAGGGAATGTGACTTTTACAGTCTTGCTGTCGCCCGCTTTCGTGCCGACCAGCTGCTCTTCAAAGCCTGGAATGAACTGACCTGAGCCAAGGACCAATTGAGCGCCGGTATCAGTGCCGCCCTCAAACTTTTCGCCATCAACAGAACCCGAATAGTCCATGGTGACACGATCGCCATCGGCCGCTTTGCCTTTCTTCTCGGAATATTCAGCTGCTGAAGCCGCAACTTTTACCACTTGCTCTTCAACTTCCGAGTCCGGAATATCAACCACTTCACGCGTGATCTTGATTTTGGAGAAATCCTTGATCTCGATATCGGGGATAACTTCGTATTTGAGTGCAAATTCGAAATCAGACTCACCTTCCAGCACCTTCTGTGCTTCGGCTTCATCTTCTGTCATTTCCACTTCCGGCTGAGTCGCAGAACGTTCCTTGCGATCAGCAAGAACCGTGCCCGGCGTTTCACTCAGGATCTCGTTGATGGTCTCGGCCATGAATGACTTGCCGTACATCTTTCTCAAATGAGAGGCCGGCACTTTGCCCGGACGGAAACCATTGAGCTTCACCTTGCCTTTGGCATCTTCGAGTTTCTCTGTAAGCTTTGCTTCAAGATCTGCCTTGGGCACAACAATCTTGATCTCGCGTTTCAGGCCCTCATTAAGGGTTTCTGTGACCTGCATATCTAAACCTTCTTTTTTCGCATGGCATTGCATGAGGTCCAACTTCACCTCCATGCGCCGGGTAAATCGCATTGGTAGAGCCTGCTATATGTGGCAGGTCATCGACCCCGGCTGGTGCGGATAGAGGGAGTCGAACCCCCACGCCGTGAGGCGCTGGAACCTAAATCCAGTGCGTCTACCAGTTCCGCCATATCCGCTAACCAGCACGCCGAGGCGTTTGGTCGATGGCGGCTCCTATAACACCACTGACACAAGGTTCAAACACAAAATAACGTCTTTTTCGTGCTAAAAGTGGTTCTGTCGCCAAAAAGCGTGAAATTTTGTCCGGCACCGCGAAAATCAAACTTCGATCAGGCATTTAGCTCCATTCAAACTGACTTACCTAACGGTAAGAAATGAGGCATTATTGTGCAATGCACAAATGCATGGATGCCATGCATATTTTGCGCTTATCAAAGCCATGCGATGCACCTATTTTGTGATCAAGAAATTCAAAACAGCCGATCACACCGGCACTGGAAAGGAATAGAATAATGAACATCAAACGTTCACTCAATGCATGGCGCTCAGCACGTCGCACATATAACGAACTCAGCAACCTGTCTCGTCGCGAATTGGACGATTTGGGCATCCACCGTGGCGATATCTCCGACATCGCGCGCAAAGCATATCGCGACGCACTCTAAGCAAGAAATTCGCATTCTTTTGTACAGAACGCGAAGATGATGAGAGCAATTCCCTCCCAAATTGTCTCTCAGAAACTGAAACCCACCGGATCCTCCCCCGGTGGGTTTTTTGATTTTTTTACAATAGCTTAACAATAAATTTGGCAATGCGTTTTGCGCATGGGTGCTATGCGATTATAGCATTTTTCAACGGGCGAAATCGGGCGTACAGGCAATTTATAAACAACGCGCTGCACAACGCAGGCAAACGATGACGGGATTAAAAAAATGAACATTGCACGCTCACTGAAAGCTTGGCGTCAAGCGCGCCGTACACAAACTCAACTTTCACGTCTTACTGCACGTGAGTTGGACGATTTGGGTATCAACCGTGGCGATATCGCTGACATCGCACGACGCGCCTACAACTAAACATACCAAAGTCAATTTCTGACTTTCAGATCTCATCAGCCGTCAGGTTAATCCCTGGCGGCTGTTTTGCTTTATCGCATCCGTTAACAGCCATTAATGCTGCATTGCTCAATATGCATGATTGCTATGCATAGTTTGCGCTACTCATATTTCAAAAGAATCCCATATTCAGTTCAAGAAATCACTGCGGTTATCTCATAACCACTTGAAAGGAAGAAGAAATGAAACTG
>JAHEJF010000090.1 GCA_024639025.1 Ahrensia sp.
GTGCCCACAAAGCCAAATTCTGCACCAGCATAGGGTGTAACGGTGTAGTCCGTCATGGCTATGGAATTGGAGATTGTGCTTCCAATACTGGCAAACCAGCCATCCAGCGATCCCAAGCCATATTTGAAGCCAGTATCCAGTGTGTTGTCGATGATACGCCGTCCGATATCGCCGTCGACTATGCCGCCATTAACATAAATCGAGCCCGCGCTGTTCTCAGTGATATCAAAGGAGAGGGCGGTTCCAGCTCCGAAGACCGCCAGATTTTCTGTTTCGGCAGAGCCTGCCTCACCCGAACCCAGGAAATAGCCTGCATTGGCGATCAACCTCTTTTCACCACAGGGATCGGACCCTGCTTCGATCATCAATCCATGCAGTGAGCTGTCTACGCCGGTGGAGTCCTGCGAGATTTGCGTGGTGCCCAAATCGATGCCCAGATAGGGCGCGCACTCAAGCGCCTGGTTATCTTCGGTTCGATGATCGGCGCCCGGTCTGCGATAATCAACCAACTGTGAAAATTGCTCAGAGAAGAGATGCGTTGCATTGACGTGCAATGATGGATCCGCGATCAGAACCCGGTTTCCGGTATTCAACAGCGTGACAAGACTACGCCCCGCATCGATTGCTTCAAATGGAGATGCGATCGTCAAATCAGCGTTGGTTCCTCGGCGTGCAACAAGTGAATCGTTGCCTGCGCCCATATTGATGGTTCCGATCAGTGTCGTGAAAGGGCTGATGATCAGTGTGTCGTCACCCGACCCCTGCAGGTAAATCGCTGTGCCCATTGCTCCGTCGAGTGAGGCTATCTCGCCGGGCGTGTCGATAAATACGCTGCCGTCTGTCAGCTGACTCGCAACAAGCGCTGAAGGTCCTGTGATACGACCCGTGTTGAAGATGTATCCGCGGTCAAAGACCATGCCGGAACCGGTCATTCCAGTGATACTGCCATAGTTCAGCGCTGAAATGGCACCTGCGCCATTTATGCCGTTTCTCTGACCGTAGATGTGCCCAACGTTTTGGATGCTGGAGCTGGAGCCCAGAGGTTTAATAAAAATGCCGTCTGAATTAGGGCCGGCGGCCTTAATTGCTGCACCTGTTCCAACGAAGGCGCTGGATAAAGTTGAATCAAATAATATGCCGTGCGAATCCGCGCCAACTGTGAAGACGCCTGAGCCGTTGCCGATCAAGGAGAGTTCCGAAAGTGGTCCGGCAAATGTGATGCCGGATGAATTATCACCGCGCGTGACAATCCTTGACCATTGCCCATTAATTGTCGCGCGGTTTGTGGCTTCCTGTGTTCCCGAAGAGCCCAGATAGGCGCCAGTCGAAAATGCTCCGACTGTCTCAATCAGGATGTTGTGGCCAAGCATGCGCAAGAAGGAGGCGCCGCGCTCTCCACCCAATGCGATCGAGCTCACACCTATGGCGTTATTGCCACGCGTCGAGATGCGCGATCCAGCGCCTGTAACCAATAAATCTGATGATGCCCAATTGCCGGTGGTTAGGGCAAGGATGCCATGCGCGTTTGTGCCTGCAGTTTCGATTTTGCTGTTGGCTCCGGTCATGGCAAACCGTGAATCGGCGTGTGTAAGGTCCGAAACCAGAGACAAATAGCCAATCGCTTTGTCAGCGCGCGTGGAAATCGCAGCACTGTGCCCAGAGATGTTCAACTGGTTTGATGAGCCCGCGACGCCTGAAGCGATGCTCGCAATTGCGTGTGAGCTTTCTCCGACTGTTGCCACGCGCGCGTAACCGCCTGCCAGAGTGACTTCATTGTTGGCGCTTGCCTGGCTGACCGACCACAAAGACATTGCCGTCGACTCCTGGCCATCGGTCGTGATGGAGGCATTGCTACCTTCCACCGTTGCACGATTGCCGGCGTTTGCTTGCGACAGTGTGGCGGCATGCATGCCATATGCCTGGTCGCCACGTGTGTTGATTGACAGATTGTTGCCTGCAAATTGCAAATGCTGACTGGCAGCGCCAGTGCCGCTTGAAACCAGGCTCGATATACCAAACGCACCATGGCCCTGTGTTGAAATCGCAGCGTTGCTGCCATCTATTTTCAAAAGGTTACTGGCTTGTCCATTGCCGCGTATCGAAAACTGAAAAGCTGCAGAATTTTGACCTGAGGTTGTCGCGCTGAATGCATTGGCTGAAATTTGTGTAAGCGCGTTGGCTGATTTTTCGGCAAAGAGCATTGTGTTGAACGCCGGTGCGTTCGAGCCGGTGGTAGAAGCGATAGTCCCATGGCCCGAGATCAGTGTTTTGGCAAAGAGAGAATCCTGAAAGCTGGCGCCGGTCAGTGAAACCGCTGACGTGTTGGGCAGGGCGCTGACCAAGCTGCTGCCATGGCCTGCCAAATTGGTATTGAGTTTCAGCTTTCCGTTGTTTTGCGCAGCCAGGCCAATACTGCCAGCGCCTGAAACGAGCGACCCGTATACAGCGCCAGGCGAATTTTTGAGCAGGTTGAACGTCGTTTCGGAACCGGAATTGGTTTGGTTGTAGCCTGTGTTGAACGCTGCGCCCAATGGCGCCTGGATGTCGACTGATGCTTGCGCGTCGGTGTTGGCATTCAATGTGCTTCCCGCAGTTACCGAAAGATCGGAGTCAACGTCGCTCGTCGCATCAGCATCCAGCATGCCAATAGAGCTGGCAGAAGCCGAAGCATTACCGGAGGTGGCAATATTGATGGAAGGGGTTGTATTGCCAAACAACAGTCCGCCATTGGCAAATCCCAATCCATCGGTATTAGCGAAGCTAAAATCGGGACCGATTGCGACAAATGCACCACTGATTGAGGCGGAATATCCTGCCAGCACGGTGTCGCCAGCCAGCACTACATTGCTATTGGCGTTGGCAGTCTCGGTCGCTGAACCTACGGCAAAGGGCAGCACTATCGACGCGCCCGTCGAATTTGCTTCATAAGCGACGACGCTGGTTTCCATCGGAACAAAAAAGACAGGTGAATATGCCCAACTCGAAGCTATCGCAGAATCCTGCGCAAATGCAGCCTTGTCCGCTGTCCCAAGTACTATTACCAGTCCAAGGAGCAAAGGTTTGAAACTACCAACTCTGTTGGTCGTGCCAGATCCCACCATCATGGTTTAAATTTCTATTCATCCCCAATGAATAAATTATTATGTGGCTGTATCGATGTAAGAAGATGGTTACTTGAAAATTTATGCTATTTGCCAGTAGTTTTATCGCGTGAATATAGCGTTATTAATTAACTCAATCATGCGTTGATGGTTAATCAAAACTTCGAAATGTTGGATAATAAATTATGAGTGCAAGGTGACTTTTGCCCATTTGATCTTAATCGGCACGATAAGAATTGCGGGCTTTCGGATGGCGATATCCGCTCCGACTAGGATTTTAGCGGCGAAAGCTGAAGGGCTGGTATGTTGAACGGCGTTATCAACTGAATGTCATTCAATACCGTTTGATTTGGTGGATTGCCCAATCTGTGCCGCGCTGCAATCGCCACCAGCGCATTATGCATATCTTGGTTGAGGTCATGATACAGCACGAAACTGATCTGCCCCTGCTTAAGCAATTGCAGGTTGTCGCTATCAAGATCGTGACCGATGAAGTGGGCAGGTTTGAGGTGTTGGTTCTCAAGCACTTCGAGAATTGCCCTATTGCCTCCGCCCATGGAGTAAACGGCACTCAAATGCGTTACATCGGCCAGTTTTTCGGCAAGCAGTCGTTTGGTGTCACCTGAAACTCCGGCGCCGCCGGAAACTACAATTAGTTTGAGGCCGGGACGCAGTTTGAAGAGTTGCCTCTTGAAGTGCTCAAAGCGTTCGGCTTCACCCTGGAATTCATCCTGGCTGCGTGTCGTCAGTACAATACCGCTTGGATCTGAGAGCACCTTGTCGATCACAAAGGCGGCCGTGCGTCCGGCGTTGGCATTGTCAATACCAACATATTTTGTGCGCATGGTGTCAGGGAGGTCTGTAGCCAGAGTAACAACCGGCGTGCCTCCAGCCTCTAGCCTATCCACTCCTTCTCTCACCAACGGGATATCCCGAGCCTTGAGTAACACACCCTGAGTGCCCCTTTTCCTGATGCGTTCAAATGCCAGTTCAATATCGGCACTCGTCATGACTTCCTGAAACAGAAACCGCGGGCGAAAGGCAACAGAGTGAAATTCCGAAATAGTTGTCTCGCATGCAGCTCTCACCTGGTCGCTGAACCGTCGCGGCGCCTCGACAATGACGTCAATAAACATCTTTCTGCCGCGCGCTGCCATTTGCAGCTCTTGCGCTTCAAGCTCCTTCAATGCGGCCTGTATGCGAACCTTGGTCTGAGGGCTTACATGCGCGCGGTTGTTGAGCACGCGATCGACGGTAGCTGTGCCTAGTCCAGCTTGTCTTGCAATTTCCTTGATGGGGAAGCGATGGGTCATTTGATGGTTTATTGATGGATTTTTTGTCACAATCAAGCGTCGCGAGCGTGTATGTTTGTTTCAACGAGGAGGATCTGCGATGAATATTCAAGACACACATAATGACGGGTACTACAGCGAAGCGCTTTGCGACATTGGAGAGTTTTCGTCTCTTGTGGAGAGGCAGGTCACTCCGGCAGATGCTCCCAACGCCGACTTAATAGAAAAGAATGTACCAATCTATGATGTTGCCAAGATTGGCGATCAACTTGTCGGGCAGGGCAGGCAAACCTTGATGGCCGAATGGGCCAACATACTCAAAGATGGTGCAGGCGTATTTGTGCTCAAAAACGCTCAAACCGATCTTGAAGCAATCGATGATGCCACGGCCATTTTTGAACAGATCATCAAGGAAGAAAAGGAGGCGGGAATTGCTGAAGCAGATCATTTTGCTGCGGCGGGCTCGAATGATCGCATCTGGAACACGCTGCAAAAGTTGTGTCTGGCCTCTCCAGAGACGCATCTGAGATATTTCGCTTGTCCAGCAATGGATGCAGCCGCCGAGGCGTGGCTGGGCCCCAATTATCAAATGACTGCACAGATCAATCTTGTCCATCCTGGCGGTCAAGCACAACGAGCACATCGCGACTATCATTTGGGATTTCAGCCCGCCGATGTGAGTGCGCTCTATCCAAAACATGTGCATGATCTATCGCCGCTCATGACGCTTCAGGGTGGACTGGCGCATTGCGACATGCCGATCGAGAGTGGACCAACAAAGCTGTTGCCATTTTCTCAAACATATCGACCTGGCTATGCGGCTTGGCGCCGAGACGACTTCCGCGCCTATTTTGAAAATAACTATGTTCAACTGCCGCTCAAGAAAGGCGATGCGCTGTTCTTTAATCCAGCGCTGTTTCACGCCGCCGGTGAAAATCGCAGCACAGATGTACATCGCATGGTCAATTTGTTTCAGGTTTCGTCTGCATTTGGCCGCTCGCTGGAAAACGTCGATCGGGCCCGGATGTGCAAGGCTTTGTACGAACCGCTGGCTAAATCCTGGCACTCAAAAGAGTTGTCTGATGCCCAATTCAGGGCGGTGATTGCATCGACAGCCGAAGGATACTCTTTCCCGACAAATCTTGACACGGATCCGCCTGTGGGCGGGCTTGCACCTGAAACGCAAGCTGACTTGCTTCGCAAAGCAGTCGATTCAAATATGTCGCTTCCAGAATTTGGTTCAATGCTGGATGCACTTGAGGCCAAGAAACGCGCATGAGCACAATGAGCGGGCAAAAGGCGGCATACATGGTGGCCCTGTGTTCTCCTGTGAGATAACAAATGCGGACTGTTGTCTTTCAACAATGATGGCTAAACTCGGCGGGTAAGACTGCACTCCCATGAAGTGAGTAGAAGCACCGTTGGAAACCGAATTTGTTTTGCTGGTGGCAATGCTGTTTGCGTTGATTGCCGTACTCTATTCGTCAGTGGGCTATGGCGGCGCATCGGGCTACATCGCGGTCATGGCGCTTTTGAGTATTGCGCCGGAAACCATTCGACCCGTTGCCCTTTCTCTCAATATTGTCGTGGCAGGTTTCGCTGGCTATCGTTACGTCAGGGCCGATCTTGTTGATTGGACCAAGATGCTGCCGCTGGTGATCACCTCGGTGCCTTTTGCATTCCTGGGTGGTATCGTTGCACTGCCGTCAGAAATCTATCGGCCACTCATGGGGTTCCTGCTGATTATTTCAGCCTGCTATCTGTTTTGGCAGAGCATTGGAAAACTCGAAGGACTCAATTCCGACGAGAGCCGGGTTCCACGCTTGGTGGGTGCCGGGGCAGGTGCCTTGATCGGATTTCTATCCGGACTCACCGGCATTGGTGGTGGCGTGCTATTGAGCCCGCTAATGTTGCTGCTCAATTGGGCCAGCATTCGCAAAACAGCGGCGATAGCCGCGTTCTTCATCCTGTTCAATTCAATTGCAGGGCTGGCGGGCAACATCGTCAGCTTAAACAACATACCGTCGGCATTGCCGGTCTGGGCGGGGGCTGTTCTGATCGGCGCCTGGATAGGCACCAGCCTTGGCTTGAAGCTTCTGCCGGTGCGCTACCTTGTATGGCTTCTGACGCTGGCTATCCTGATTTCAGGTTTCAAATTTCTCTTCAGTTGATTTTTGGGAGATCCCGGTTTTTCGCCACTACTTTTCAGAAAGCTTGTTGAGCCGTGCCAGCAGTGATGACGTATCCCATCGGTTGCCGCCCATCTTCTGCACATCGCCATAATATTGATCGATCAGGGCGGTGCCCGGCAGACC
>JAHEJF010000091.1 GCA_024639025.1 Ahrensia sp.
ACAGAGGTTCTGCCGGCCACTTTTGCCAAGGTCTGCCGACCAAATCAACGCCAGCCGAACCACGCAACCGAAGCGCTGCTCGAATTCGCTACCGAGGGTGCAGATAGGACCGCGACAGGTGAATCTCTAACAAAGGGGACTAACAGATGACCGACTCAAAGAACAACGATTGGGATGCCATCGTCATCGGCTCGGGTATGGGTGGTATGACAGCTGGCGCAGCACTCGCAAAGACAGGCCACAAGGTGTTGTTACTGGAGCAGTATATGGCCCTGGGCGGACTCACCCACAGCTTCTCGCGCGAAGGATTTAGCTGGGATGCAGGGATCCATTATCTTGGCTGCGTCGCTCCCGATGACCGGGAACGGGGAATGCTCGACTGGCTCGCACATACACCCATGGAATTTGAGCCGATGGGGGCGGTCTATGATAATTTGCATCTCGGTGACGCTCCGCCGCTGGCTCTGTCGCGCCCATTTGAGGCCCAGGAGCGCGATCTGAAGGACCGCTTCCCCGATGAAGCCGAAGCGATCAAGGCTTGGATCGCAGCGCTTCGTGAGGCTCGGGAGACGATGTACACACTGGCTTCCACCCGCGCCATGCCCGAATTTGCCGGCGACATGATCGACTGGTGGAACCATCGCGCCATCGAAAAATGGTGTAAGCGCACGACCAAAGAAGTTGTCGAAAGCCTGACGCAAAACCCGGAACTGATGGCGGCTTTGACCGCCCAGTGGGGAGATCATGGCGGACGTCCTCACAAAGCCAGCTTTGCAATGCATGCCCTGATCCTGGGTTGTTATCTGCAGAGCGGCGCATGGTACCCGGTTGGAGGCGGCAAGATCTTCGCCGAACATATGATCCCAACCATCACCGAGAATGGTGGCGAAGCCCGCACTGGGGTGAAAGTTGAAACGCTGCTTGTCGAGAACGACAAGGTCGTGGGCGTACAAACATCGGACGGAGAGGACATTTATGCAGACATCGTCATCTCCAATATCGGTGCACGCGAAACCATCAACAATTTGCTGCCAACTGGTTTTGGCCCCCAGGACTGGATTGACGAAATTCAAGCGCTCCCGCCTTCCATTGCCCATTTTAGCCTTTTTCTGGGCTTCGAAGGCGACGTGGAAGATGCCGGAGCGACACGGTCAAACCATTGGATCTACCCCACCGGAGAGATCGACAAGATTTGGAGTGAAGCACCAGAAGGCAATCCTCCGGGATTTTTCGTTTCCTTTGCATCATTGAAAGATCCAGAGCACGACCCAGGACCGAGCCAAAAATATGCAGGGGAAATGGTGGCGTGGACGGATTGGAGTGGAGTCGCTCGATGGGCGGACCTTCCTTCTGGTTCTCGCGGTGAAGAGTACAAAGCGTTCAAGCGGAAAGTTGAAGAAAAAATGTTCGCCTTGTTTGAGCAGAGCTTTCCTGACTTGGCCAAACTCGTTGTATTTCGCGAACTTTCAACACCTTTGGCAACAGCCTCAATCACCGGCCATCATGAAGGCCGCTTCTATGGGCTGGACGGAACACCTGAGCGGGTATTGAGCGATGCGCTCAGAGCCAAGACCCCGATCGACGGGCTCTATCTCTCCGGTCAGGATGTGGTCAGCCAAGGCATTCAAGGCGCACTTTGGGGTGGCATTCTCTGTGCTGCCAGCGTTGATCCAAAGATCTTCAAGGTTCTCAGAAGCTGAATTATTCACTGCGGTCCAATGTCGGCCCAAGACTTGAAAGGACTGTCTCATGCATTGGGTTTTGCTATCGATAGGTGTTGTAATTGAAATCCTCGCGTCAACAGCGCTCAAACTGTCTGATGGTTTCACAAAGCTCGGCTTTGCCGGCCTCACATTGATTTGCTTTGCGGCCGCATTTTATATCATGTCGCTTGTTGTCCGCACCATGCCACTGGGCATCGCATACTCGGTCTGGGCAGGCGGCGGCATAGCAGGGGTGACGCTTGTTGGTGCCATTGTATTCGGGCAAGCACTAGACGGTGCTGCCTATCTTGGTATCGGCCTGATCCTTGCAGGCGTGATTGTGCTCAATACGCTTTCCTCAACCGCCAGTGGCTGAGCGAACGCAGATGATTGACTTGAATGGCTTAGAATTCCTTGACCAGATCGTCAAAGGGCAACCGCGTTCTGGGGCTAAACAATCCTTCCGGTTTGCCGGTGCCGGCGGCAATCACCATGGTGACCTCGGCCGATGTTGGCAAGCCAAGGAGCCTGCCAATTGACTTCTTGTCGATGCCGCCCATCGGGCAAGATTCATAGCCGTGTGCCGCAAGCGAAAGCATCAGGTTTTCTGCTGCAAGAGTCGCTTGCACATGACCGTAAACGCGATGATCTGAGCGCCGTACCGGTCCGTTGACCATCGGCCCGCTTTGTCTCTTGTACCCCAGAATAAAACGACGCAGCAGATTATGAATGCCAAGCCGGTCCGTCCTTAAAAGCATGGGAACTGTTTTTTCATAGTATTCCTTGAGTGACCCCTCCAGTGGCCGAGTCCCATCCGCGGTCATCATGGCGACGAGTTTATCGAGATGCGACTTCCAAAGATCGACACGGGATACCACGACGATCATGTCCCCTGCAGTCGTCGCTGCCGGTTGGTCGAGGCAGTATTGCGCCAGCTCTTTCTTCTTTTGCTGGTCCTGTGTCCAATACAATTCATAAGTCTGCAAGTTTGAAGAACTTGGCGCCAAAACAGCATCACGCAGGCAATCCCTCATGACGTCGGCGGGTATCGGTTGTTCGTCGAATATTCGAATGGCACGTCTGCCCTGAACAGTCTTCTTGAAGCCCGGCAACGCAGACTTCAGAAACGAGGGATTGGGCCGCTCATCTTTGCTGATAACCTTGCCTTTCAGCTCGGTCATTTCACTCAACGGATTAGGCGTTCCTGGCATGATATCGCTCACTTTCTGTCTGGAACGAAGTTCAGGCTCAAGAGGATTGAGGTCGATTTTGGTCCTCTTGCAATTCTCTTTCCGTCATGCGCTCAAGTACCGTGTCTTCGCTCGACCCCATGAAGGCTTTAAAGGCATGAATTGCGACGGCAAGGCCCCATCCCATCATTGGCCAAATATACCAGTGGTACTCAGGAGAGGTGGTCATGTTGATAGCTATCAGTAGGAGCATGACAAGAAAGTAAACCGCGAAGTGCTTGTAGAAGCCCAATTTGGTCACAGCTCTTTCTCGGGCACGCTGGTAGGGTGATTGATTTTTCATCATTGCCTCCCTTAGTTTTGTTTGTTCAATTACCCTACGAACCATTTGATACGCAGCATTGATCAACATCAATTCTCAGCACACAACGAACACTTGGCCTCACCGCGCAAGCGATCTGCCACCAACATTCAAAATGGCGCAGTGGCATTCATATTGATGTCCCTGCTCGCCCATTCATTGGCCATGATCTTCGCGTATCAGATCGGCGCCCTTTTCGGCCACCATGATCGTCGGTGCGTTGGTGTTGCCCGATGTGATGTTTGGAAACACTGAAGCATCGACAATGCGCAAACCTTCAAGTCCATGCACGCGCAACCTGGAATCCACTACGCTGTCGTCACTGCTCGGTCCCATTCGACACGTACCTACCGGATGATAAACAGTACCTACGCTTGAACGGATATAGGCAATCATTTCTTCATCGGTTTGAATGTCGTCTCCAGGTATGAGTTCGCGTTCGCTGATCTCCTCAAATGCAGGCGCGGACGCCAGTTTTCGCAAAAAGCGCAGGCCTTCGAGCAGTTCGTTCAGGTCGTGATTGGTGGACAGGTAATTGGGATGGATCGCCGGCGCGTCAAATGGATCTGCCGACTTGATTTCAAGGTGGCCGCGGCTCGTCGGCCGTGTCGGTTGAGCGCCCATTATGAGTCCAGAAAAGGGATCAGGACTCATAAGTGGCCTTTTACCGGGCGGTGTCTTTGTATAGCTGACTGGTGAAAAATAGAGCTGCATATTGGGTCGATCCGCATCTGCGCGCGTGCGGATGAACCCTCCAGCTTGATTGACGCCCAGCGACAGTGGTCCCCGGCGTCTGAGCAGATAATTCAATCCGTGCCTGAGCTTGCCATGCCAAGGCAGCAATTCGTCATTCAGCGTTGGGACTTTGGCTCTGTAGATCGTATCTACACAGAGGTGATCCTGCAGATGCCGACCAACATTTTCCTGCGCATGAACAATCTCGACACCGTGGGGCTTCAGATTATTGAGGGCGCCCACACCCGACAATTGCATCAATTGCGGCGAGTTGATCGAGCCTGCCGACAGGATAACTTCGCGTCCTGCTGTTACTTGATATTCCCTGCCCTTGCATTGATACTGAACGCCGACCGCTTTCTTGCCGTCAAAGATGATGCGCGTGGCCTGGGCGTTGGTAATGACAGTCAGATTTGACCGCCGATGCGCGGGATGCAGATAAGCGCGCGCCGCAGACATGCGAAATCCACCTTTGGCTGTGTTTTGGTAAACACCCACCCCTTCATTAGAAGCTGCATTGAAATCAGGATTGTGTTTGAGACCGCATTGCTCAGCAGCACGAATATAATTCTGACATGTGGGGTGCAGATCCTGCTCGACATTGGAGACATGCAGTGGCCCACTGCCGCCTCGCCATTCAGTGGCACCAAGATCGCTGGTTTCACTCTTTTTGAAGTAGGGCAAAACATCATTCCAGCCCCAACCCGGGTTCCCCTTTGCAGCCCAGTCATCAAAATCATTGGCATGGCCGCGAATATAGACCATGGCGTTGATAGAAGACGAGCCACCAATCACCTTGCCACGCGGCCAATAGCTCTGCCTGTTGTCGGTGCCGGGGTCTGGCTCAGTTTGATACATCCAATTGATGCGCTGATCATAAAACGCCATGCCATAGCCGATTGGCATCCATATCTTGAAGTTTCGGTCATGTCCGCCTGCTTCCAGCAACAGGACGGAATGCCTGCCGCCTTCGCTCAAGCGATTGGCCAGGACACAGCCCGCTGAACCAGCGCCAATTATGATGAAGTCGAATGTCCGCATTTTAATCGGCTCAGGTTTTCGGGTCGTCACGTTGTACCAAAACCGAAACCAAAGCGAGCGTAGCGGAGCCGAGCATGAGGAAGAACGAGACAGCATTGAGCACGGGTGTCGACCCTACTTTTACCATTCGATCATACATTGTGATGGTCAACGGGGCTTCGGAACCCACAAGGAACAAGGTCGTATTGAAGTTTTCGAATGAAACCAGGAACGCAACGATTCCGGCTGCTGCCATTGCCGGAAACAGGTAAGGCAATGTGATTGTCCGTAGCACTCTTCGACGTGTTGCTCCCAGGTTAAATGCAGCTTCTTCGAGCGATTCATCGAACTTGCGCAATCTTGCGATAATCACAAGCGACGCAATTGTGGTGATGAAGGAAAATTGGCCAAGCACAACCAGTATGATGCCCGGTCGAAGGAAATCGATATCCAGTGAGAGAGCGGCTTCAACTCCATTGGCTATTGAGCTGGCCAGAAGCAAAATTGAAATGCCCAGGATAACGCCTGGAATAACCAGCGGCAGCACCATCATGATATAGAAAAAGTCTTTGCCGCGGAACTGGAATCGCACGAACAAAAATGCATTGCAGGTACCCACAAAGACAGACAGCAGCGATACGCAAGTCGCGATAACGAAGGAGTAATACAGGCCGCGCAGCAAGCGGCGATCATGAAACATGCCGAGTTTGGGTTCCGTATCATTAAAGAACCAGTCCAGTGTGAATCCACGCCAGGGCAAGGATGGGAAGAGTGAGTCATTGAAAGCAAATGCACCAGCGGCAAGCAGCGGCGCTGCAAGGAATACAAAAAACGCCACCACAAAAATGCGATAGCTTGTCAGAAACGCTCTGTTTGTGTTTGCCATCGCCATCAGGTATCCGCCACCGTACTGTTGAGGGTCTGGCCAGAAAACTTCAGGCCCAGCCAAACAACCAATGACGTGAATGCGAGCAACAGAAATCCGAAGGCTGCTCCGGCCTCCCAATTGTAACGCGTGATGAATTGGTCGTAGATCTGCTCGGTGAACCAGCTAGAATTTTTTCCGCCCAGCAAGATGGGCGTAAGATAACTGCCCGCTGTGAGCATGAATACGACGATACAGCCAGCAACAATGCCTGGCATGGCATAGGGTATGATGATCCGGCGAAGGACCGTTGGCCCGTTCCCGCCCAGATTATAGCCGGCTTCGATCATCGAGTTGTCCATGCCGTCAAGTGTCGACACAAGCGGCACAATCATGAACAGGATGACCGTATACACCAGGCCCATAATCACAGCAGCATCGTTGTAGAGAAACTCGATAGGTGAACCGATAATGCCGGCCCATTGAAGGCTGCTGGAGATGACACCCGTCTCGCGCAGCAACAATATCCAGCCAAAGGCGCGGATAAGATCGCTGACCCAAAGCGGAATCAAGCACATCAGAAACAGCGCTCCACGACTACGTTTACCCGCGATCTTTGCGATGTAATATGCGATTGGGAATCCGAGCAGCAACGCAAGAACGGTCACCAGAAGCGACATGGATCCGGTGCGCAGAAGCGTGTTCCAGTAAATTGGCTCGGTGAAGAAGTCGATATAGTTGGAGAAGCTGAATTCATAGACCCGCGGCCGGACTTTCTCACGCA
>JAHEJF010000092.1 GCA_024639025.1 Ahrensia sp.
ACTCTGCTCGATATTGATTTCCCCAGGGGATATTCGAATGATTCTGCGTCCACTTGAGCGAGTGTGTATTCTGATGGTGTTTGCGATGATCGCAATCAACACCATACTTGCCTTAAGTGCCAGCGTTTCCGTGGCGCAACCGCTTATCATCGCGGCAATAATCATCGCTGCTATGGCCTTGATTACAGGTCTCTTTTTCCGAACCCTGAAAAAGGATGAAACACTGTCCCTGTTGTTTTTGAACACAGGAATCCTGTTCCTTTTCTCTTTTTCGTCGGTACTCTACAGCCATTTGCTTTTGCCCTTTAGCCGCCCGACAATTGACCCGACACTGGTGCGTATCGATGCAATGGTTGGCTTTCACTGGCCCGATATCATGACATGGGCTGCGCAATATCCCTTGGTCGGATCGTTGACCCGCACCGCCTACGAAGCTTCCTCCTGGCTGGTTTTCGCATCATTTATTGTAGTCGCGCTGCACCGGGATCACTCAAGAGTGTATAGCTTCATGTTGGCGATCTTTATCTCGGCATTCGCGACCATATCCATTTGGGCCATGTTCCCGTCTGCGGGGGCCTCTGCCTATTGGAGCTTGCCTGCCGAGGTCGAGCAGTCAATCAATCCGCTGGTTGGCACGCATTACGGGCAGCAATTGCTTGCCTGGTACCAGACCGGCTTTGGTGACATCACGACTTTGCACAAGAACGGCTTGGTTGGTTTCCCTTCCTACCACACTGTTATGACACTGATCTGTATTTACGGGCTGTGGGGTTATTGGAAGAGCATGCTTATTGCCTCACCCATCATCGCATTGACCGTCCCGGCGATTTTCATTCAGGGCGGCCATAATCTGGTGGATTTTGTCGCCGGTGCATTGATCACATTCGCCGCCGTGTACGGTGCACAAAAGATCGTGCGACTGGTCGACAAACCCGCCACTGATCAATCTGTCGAACCAATCGCAGTGGCTCAAAATCTCTGAACGCAAGACGACCTAATTATGGCTAGCGGCCGTGCTCAGCAGTTCAAATGCATAGGCAGAAAATGACCGCCAGACTTCCACACGAAATGCGTCAACATCAGTGCGCAACAACACCACCTCAATTTTGCCCAATATGGTGCGCGAACACGCGCCAACCGGGAACGCCGCAAGCGACAGATCCTGAGGACAGCCTGCATTGATCACATCGGCCGCGCGCGGCCCCTTCACCAACAGCGCGGTATTGCGATGTGAAATATCCACCGCGCTGTGAAGAACCCTTACCTTGGACAAATCGTCCAGCGGATCAACGTGCGTATCAATAATCAGCCACTCGTCAGGGCCCAACCAAAGCGCGCTGCGATCAGCTGCAGTGATCGATTGTTTGGCAGACCTCGGCAATTTGATACCCAGAGCTTTTGACAAGGAGGGCACCGCCCGCGCATCTGCACGCAAGCTACACCGATAGGCCTCCGGCGCCGGGGCGATTGACACATTTGGCCCGCCAAAACTTTGGCCTGCCAATGGATGAACCCGCGTTGCGTCCATTGCTTTGATAGCAGCCTTAGCCATGCACCCGGCCTCCATCTTCATCCACAAAAACGCTTCTGCACACTTCCACTTCGATTGTGCGATCAGGCATGGGCACGAAAAGAGTTTCGCCCATGCGGTCAAAGCCCCCCTCGATAAGCGCCAATGCAATGGGCGATCCGGCATTTTCAGACCAATAGGACGAAGAAACCCAACCGATCATCTTGTCGTGTTGTGCGGCATCGGCAACGATCTGCGCACCCTCATCCAGAACAGATCTGCTGTCTTTCGATCGGAGGCCGACCAACTGGCGTCGGCCTTTGGCAACCAGATCTGGCCGTTGCAAGCCGCGAATGCCGACAAAGTCTTCTTTCTTCTTGCCAACGGCCCAACCCAGCCCTGCATCATGTGGCGTAACGGTCCCATCGGTGTCCTGCCCGACAATGATGAAACCCTTTTCCGCTCTGAGAACGTGCATGGCTTCGGTGCCATAGGCACAGCCGCCGGCAGCATTGACCGTTGCATACAGTGTGTCCCAGACCATCCGGCCATGGTCCGCTGGCACGTTGATCTCATAGCCAGCTTCGCCTGTGAACGACATGCGCATCAGCCGAGTTTCAACCCCGCAAATGCGGCCAGTCGCCATACTCATATGCGGCAACGCTTCATTTGACAGATCAATGCCTTCGACAAACGGTGCAATGATATCGCGCGCTTTCGGGCCCTGAACGGCGATGACCGCCCATTGTTCAGATGTCGAAGTCAACCACACTTTGAGATCAGGAAATTCGGTCTGCAGATAGTCTTCCATATGATTTAGAACACGCGGGGCACCGCCCGTGGTGGTGGTCACATGGAACCTGTCTTCGGCAATACGGCCCACCACGCCGTCATCATAAATATAGCCGTCTTCGCGGCACATGATGCCATAGCGCAGTTTTCCAACACCAAGCTTCATGAACGGATTGGTATACATCAGATGCATGAATTTGGCGGCGTCCGGTCCAACGACTTCGATCTTGCCCAGCGTTGAACCATCAAACATGCCCACTGTCTCGCGCACAGTCTTGCACTCACGATTCACAGCGGTGTGCATGTCTTCGCCGGCCCGCGGGTAGTACCAGGCCCGTTTCCAGTTGCCGACATCTTCAAAAATCGCGCCAAGCGCAACCTCACTGTCATGGATCGGTGTGGTCCGCGTCGGATCAAACAAATTGGCGCGCGAATGATTGACGATCGCGCCAAATGTGACCGGCGTATAAGGCGCCCGGAAGGTCGTCAGCCCGACCTCGGGGATCTCCTTGCCCAGCGCCTCAGCTGCAATGGCCAATCCATGCATGTTTGACAGCTTGCCTTGATCGGTCGCCATGCCATTGGTTGTGAAGCGTTTGACGTGTTCGATTGAATGAAATCCCTCCTGCACTGCAAGCCGGATGTCCTTTGCGGTGACGTCATTCTGGTAGTCGACAAACGCTTTGACGACTTTGCCAGCTTCTGCACCCGGTGCTGCACCAACCATGTTGCCGTTCCATGACTCACCACCTATGGTTTTAACATTCAGAGCGGCTCTTTTTGGCCTCGCGACAGTGTTCTTTGCAGCATTCTCACCTGCCTTCAGGGCTTCTTCGACGGTTTGGCCAAGATCATCGGTGCCGTTGCACGCGCCGATGCATATGCAATCCTGCGCATAGATGCCGGGCAGAAAGCGGTTCGTTTCAGCGTCGAATTTCACTTTGCCGCGGGATTGCGAGAACATGTGAACCGAAGGTGTCCAACCTGCACTCATGATCAGCGCATCGACCGGAATTACCTGCTCAGAGCCTCCTCCGGCTTTGCTGACGGACATGGAGGAAACTCTTAGTTTGCCACCTGCAGCGATTACAGCGTGACCCGTGAGAACCCGGATACCCAATTCCAGTGCCTGTGAAGCGAGCTTCGGATCAATCGCTTCCCGTACATCAACAATTGCTGGAATTTGCACACCCGCACGCTTTAAGTCGAATGCTGCCAGATAAGCGCTGTCATTGGCGGTATACACCCCAACGTTCTTGCCGACAGCAACACCGTAGTGATTGAGATAGGTCCGCGCGGCGCTGGCCAGCAATATTCCTGGACGGTCATTATTGGCAAAAACCATGTGCCGCTCAATCGCACCGGTTGCAATGAGCACCTGTCCCGCGCGCACTTGCCATAGGCGTTCCCTCGGCGTTCCCGGCGCAGGAGCTGAAACATGTTCTGTCACCCGCTCTACAAGGCCGACGAAATTTTGCGCGTAGTACCCAAATGCCGTCGTGCGACCAAGTACGCGGACATTGTCCATTTCAGACAGTTGGGCAGCTGTCTCCTGTGCCCACTCAAAACCCGGCCTGCCATTGACTTGGGCATCCACATCGAAATGAAATGCGCCCCCAAACTGGGGCTGCTCATCACAGATAATCACGCGGGCACCGGCCTTGGCAGCTTTCAGTGCTGCGCACAATCCTGCAATGCCGCCGCCGATAACCAATACATCACAATGAGCAAATTGCGCTGCATAGTGGTCCGGATCCGCATGTTCAGGCGCATGTCCCAGACCGGCAGCATTCCGGATGAATGGTTCATATACCTTGTCCCACGCTTTGCGCGGCCACATGAAAGTCTTGTAGTAGAAACCGGCCGACAAAAACGGCGATGCCACATCATTGACCTCACCAATATCATATTTCAGCGAAGGCCAACGGTTTTGGCTGGTTGCTTGCAGCCCATCGAACACTTCCTGCGTCGTCGCTCTGATATTGGGCGTGTGACGCGTAACATCACGCGCAATGCCCAGCAGCGCATTGGGCTCCTCAGGCCCGGCAGTCACGATTCCGCGCGGACGGTGATATTTGAAAGATCGACCAACCAAATGAACATCATTGGCAATCAGTGCGGATGCAACCGTATCGCCAACCAGTGCCCCGTAGGTTTTGCCATCAAAGGTAAAGCGCGTTTGATTGGCTGGCGTCAATCGACCATGGCCCGCGATCCGGTTGGGTTGGACTTTGGCGTGCGCGTTCATGATGCCGCCTTCTTGTTTTGATTGGTCGAAATCTTCAACTTGGGCTTGGGCTCACCGATCTTGTAGGTGATCAGAAATTTATCGGAGACGGTGTCACGTGCGGCATTGAAAAAGCGGGCACAACCATGAGTGTGTCGCCAGCGTTCAAAGGTCACGCCCTTCCGGTTTTCCCGATAGAAGAAAAAATGGGCAAATTCTTCGTCGCTCAGTTCAGTCAATTGGGTCGAACGCACGATATGCGCTTCTCCAGCGTGGGAGAATTCCAACTCTGGGCGTTCTTCATTGCAATGCGGACAATGTATTAGCAACATGATTTATTTCTTCTTTTTGGACCGACTGGCGGTGCTCAAATTTCCCTATTTCCTGACATGCCAGAGCAATCGGTATGCGGTTTCAAACGACGATTTACCCTTCAACTGCGACACGCTCACCCTATAACTCGCCGGACCCGACAAATGAGCCTTGCGGTTGTTCACAAAGCCGCTTCCCCGTTTCATAAAATGATGCAAACAGTGATAACCGAACTTCGCTATTGCCACCCTCATCAGCGATCAGGTCGTTGACGGCCATATTGCCAAATATCGCTTCAAAAGGGTCTGTTGAGATGGTTACTGTCCTCAGTTTTGGCGTTACATTATCCTTTTCAAACCCGTCTTCTACAAAGAACATGACCAGCGGCCGTCCTGCTGCATAGATGCAAGCCAACAAACCTTTGTCGACGGTAAATGGCCATCCCTGCTCATTGCCCACTTTGCTGATTTTCTGGAACCGCGCATCGTCGTCTTGTGGGATATAGAACAGATCCTCTTCCGCCCCTGATGCCGGAATTGTTGCCGCAAGCAGGCTCAACACAAAGCTCAAAATTTGGATGGTTTTCAAATTCAAATTTCAACCTTTCTAGCAGCCGTAGCATGATCTCCAGTATTGGGTTCGCCCTTTGGTTCAATCAGCAGAATTTTCGCTTCGCCATGCGCAATCGGTCTGTGCATCACCCCTTTGGGCACCACATATAATTCGCCCGGGCCCAGCGCGACATCACCATTTTCTGTCTCTATGGTAATTTTACCATCGATAACCAGGAAAAAGTCATCCGAGTCTGGATGGTTATGCATCGGAAACGTGCCATCGCACTTCACAACCATCACATCGTGACCATTAAAGGAACTGACAATTTTTGGTGACCAGAGTTCTGAAAACTGGTTCAGTTTTTTGCTCCAAATTGACAGCTTCGGGCTCACTCATTGTTCTGCTCCTAGTGAGCCACAGCAGCAGCGGCGGCTTCATCAATCAAACGGCCGGTTGTGAACCGTTCCAGCGTATAACCCTCATTGATCGGATGTGGATTGTCACGGGCGATCGTGTGCGCAAACACATGGCCAGATCCAGGTGTGGCTTTAAAGCCCCCCGTTCCCCAACCGCAATTCACGTAGAGACCGGACACAGGAGTTTTGGCGATGATCGGTGAACGGTCCGGGGTTACATCGACGATACCTCCCCAAGAGCGAAGCATCTTCATGCGGGTGAACACCGGGAACATCTCGCAGATCGCATCAAGCGTGTGCTGAATAATGTGCAAGCCGCCGGTCTGCGAATAGGACGTATATTGGTCGGTGCCGGCGCCAATCACCAGTTCACCCTTGTCTGATTGCGAAATGTAAGCGTGCACCGTGTTGGACATCACAACGCAAGGAAAGCATGGCTTGACTGGCTCTGAGACCAGCGCTTGCAACGGAAAACTCTCAAGCGGCATCCGCACATCGGCCATTTCCATGATCGGCGATGTGTTGCCTGCCGCCACGACGCCTACCTTCTTGGCACCAATAAAGCCGCGCGATGTTTCAACACCAGTCACCTGGCCTTTGGCTCCGCGCCGGATGGCCGTTACTTCACAATTCTGGATGACATGCACACCGCGCGCTGAAGCCGCTCGCGCATAGCCCCATGCAACAGCGTCATGACGTGCTGTTCCACCCCGACGTTGCAACGCGGCGCCCATCACCGGATAGCGCGCAGATTGCGAGATATTGAGCGGCGGACAAAACGCCTTGGCTTCTTCTGGCGACAACCACTCATTGTCGACACCATTGAGACGGTTTG
>JAHEJF010000093.1 GCA_024639025.1 Ahrensia sp.
AGAAACGTCACCCAAGACAATTGAAACTTTGGCTCCCAGAGCTTTCAACTCATCGGCTGTCGCATTGGTTGTTTCTTCGTTGCGTCCGTTGATTGTCAGCTCAACGCCTTCCTTGGCCAAAGCTACAGCACAACCTTTTCCTAATCCGCGGCTGGAAGCACATATGATCGCTTTCTTGCCTTTGATCCCTAAATCCATGGTCTGAACTCCTTTTCAACCTCAGCCCCACAAGGAGCGTTCTGGAGGAGATACAGTGCTGCCGTAATAGTGCAAGGCCGGTGAGCGGTCTTTTGACAGCAAGAGCGGTCCATCCAGGTCGACATAGTCGGCATCTTGGGCGAGCAGGACTGCCGGTGCCATCGCCAGGGATGACCCAACCATGCATCCCACCATGATGCCGAAGCCCATTTGCCGGGCGCGGTGTCTCATCTTCAAGGCCTCTGTAAGGCCACCGGTCTTGTCCAGCTTGATGTTCACAAAGTCGTATTTGCCTGCCAACTTTGCGATATCTTCGGTGGTATGAACGCTCTCGTCGGCGCAGATTGGCACGGGGTGGGGGACACGCAGAAGAAACTCGTCGTCGCCAGCAGGCAAGGGTTGCTCAATCAACGCAATTTTGAGTCGCGCGGCCTCTTTCATGAACCCAGGGAAACGCCCCGGCGACCAAGCTTCGTTCGCGTCGATAATGATCCTGCTTTGAGACGCATTACCCACAACTGCATGCATGCAGGAGACATCGTCATCACCGCCCAGCTTGATCTTGATAATGGATCGCGATGACGCTGCTCTGGCGGCATCTGCCATGCGTTCAGGCGTATCCAAAGACAACGTCACCGCAGTATCGACGGGGCGCGCTGGTGACAGGCAAATCTGGTCTTCAACACGCGTTCCGGATTTCTTGGCTTTTAAATCCCACATGGCACAGTCCAGCGCGTTGCGTGCGGCACCTGCCCTTAACTGCACGATCTGGGTCTCCAAAGCTTCCAAACTGCTTGGTTTAATGGTTTCAAGCTGCGTTGAGACACTCTCCAGGGTCTCATCATATCTCCTATAGGGAACACATTCTCCCTGCCCGCGGTATCCATCTGATTCGATTTGGCAAACAATCACTTCCGCGACAGTCTTCACGCCTCTGGAGATGCGAAATTCTCCACGGATCGGAAATTCTTCCCGATAGAAGGAGAGTTTGATGTTTGTTGTGGACATGGTTCTCTTGAAGTTCTGGATTTTTGCAATCTTAGCATGAATCAACGGTTAGTGTTGCTTTGTGGGTGCAGACAATGCTTGCACAATGGCGCTACAACAAGTTCATGAGTAGCAGTCAGCGCGCAATACCCACAGATGCATCGGCCATCGGTTCTTTGCCCGAGGAAGATATGCGCTTGCCCTCGTTTGAGGTGACGGCAGCAGCGCGACGGGTTCAAATTGTCCTAGACGGGATTTGGACGACAAGAACAATAGGTCGCATTGACCGGCAGATGAAAGATCTTGCCTTTCGCCAAACTGACAAGCGTGTGCAGATTGATTGCAGCAATGTAACGATGATGGATACTGCTGGTGCATGGATCGTTGTCAGGCTTAGCCGCAGGCTTGCTGCAGAAGGCACGCAAATAACTGTTGAAGGCCTGTCTGACAATCATCAAGTGCTGGTCGACGCCGTGGCTTCGGCATTTGAAATACAGGAAAAGGGCGAAGAGGCGCCCAAGTCTCCAATTTTCGAGCGCATATTTGGGCGCGTGGGCCGTTGGACAATTGATTTCTGGAACGATTTTTTGGCGGCGATGAATATTTTGGGCGCTGCCGTGCGTGGTTCGCAGTTGAAAAGCGGGCACACGAACCGATTCAGTTTTGCACCCATTGCCAGCCAGATCGACAGGGTCGGCGTGGGCGCCATTCCCATCATTATGCTGATGTCGGTCATCATGGGCGCCATTATCGCCCAACAAGGGGCCTTCCAGTTGCGCTACTTTGGCGCTGAGATTTTTGTGGTGGACCTGGTCGGAATCCTGGTTCTGCGCGAAATCGGCGTGATATTGACCGCCATCATGATTGCCGGTCGCTCAGGCAGCGCAATAACGGCTGAAATTGGCTCGATGAAAATGCGCGAGGAAATTGATGCGCTCAAAGTCATCGGACTAAATCCAATTGGCGTGCTGGTATTTCCACGGCTTGTCGCGCTTGTTATTTCGCTGCCATTGTTGACTTTTCTGGCCAATATGGCTGCGCTTGCGGGCGCCATGTTTGTTGCCCAGATTTATTCAGGTATTTCGCCCGATGCATTCATTACCAGGGTTCGGGAAGCTGTTGATCTGACCAGTTTTTTTGCTGGCGTGATCAAAGCGCCTTTCATGGCGATCATAATCGGAATCATTGCTTCTGTTGAAGGCTTCAAAGTGGGGGGAAGCGCGGAGTCACTGGGTGCACGTGTGACTGCATCTGTGGTGAAATCAATTTTTGTGGTGATTGTTGTCGATGGCCTGTTTGCCATGTTCTTTGCAGCGGTGGATTTCTAGATGAGTGCAATCCAACCCATTTTATCAGTACGCAATGTGCATGTGCAGTTCGGCAGCAATGTTGTGCTGCATAATCTGGATCTGGATGTCTATCCGGGCGAGATACTTGGCTTTGTCGGCGCTTCGGGTACCGGAAAGTCGGTTCTGATGCGGACAATATTGGGCCTCAATGAACGACAGAATGGGACGATCGAGATATTCGGGCAGGATGTTGATGATGCCGATGACGACACTTCCATCGCCATTGATATGCGAATGGGAGTCCTGTTCCAGCATGGAGCTCTATTCTCGTCTCTTACCGTTGCCGAGAACATCGAAGTGCCTTTGCGTGAATATATTCGAATGTCGCCATCCTTGATGCGGGAGTTGTCATTGTTGAAGATGGAGCTTGTCGGGCTCAGCCGAAGGGACGCCGACAAGTACCCATCAGAGCTTTCGGGGGGAATGATCAAGCGTGCAGCGCTAGCGCGCGCATTGGCGCTTGATCCGGATATTGTTTTTCTCGATGAGCCTACATCTGGCCTGGATCCGATTGGTGCTGCAGATTTTGATGCCCTCATTGCCAAGCTGCGGGATACGCTTGGATTGACCGTCTATATGGTGACGCATGACCTGGACAGTCTGTTTTCAGTGACCGATCGCATTGCCGTCTTGGGCAACAAGCACGTTTTAGCAGTGGGTGACCTGCAACATATGCTTGCACAAGACGATCCATGGATTACATCTTACTTCAAGGGCAAGCGCGCGCGTACTATTCCCGCATATGACAAGGCAATGGGCGAGGGCACTATCGGTACGCAATCGGCAGTGGGCAATTAATGGAAACCAAGGCAAACTATACAATTGTTGGTATGTTCACCGTGTTGGTGTTTGCTGCGGCATTTGCTTTCGTGTTCTGGATTGCGCGTACAGGTGGTGGCCAGCAGGCGGCTGATCTTGATGTGGTTATCGAAGGTTCGGTGATTGGACTGGCCGCTGGCAGCCCGGTGCTCTTTAATGGTGTGAATGTCGGCAAGGTTACTGGCTTGCGATTTGATCCGGAAAATCCGCAAATTGTTATCGCACGGTCAAGAGTGAGACGAGACTTGCCGATCACCTCATCAACGAAAGCAGTTCTTGGTTCTACCGGGCTGACTGGTGTTGCACATGTTGAGTTTGAAGGTGGAGTACTGGCCGAAAAGACAGTTTTTGAGCTGGCTGAGGCGGCAGGAACAGTAGCAACAGTCCAAGCAGACCCTTCCGCAGTCAACAATCTGATCGTCACCGCCCAGGACATTTTCGACCGGACTGAGAGCATCCTCGACCAATTGGAGAGTTTTGTTGGCGATGCGCGAGGCCCGTTGGTGGAAACGCTTGAAAACACTTCGGAGATATCCAAAGCCGTTGCTGAAAATACCGACAAGGTCGAAGCATTTATGACAAGCATGGGCGATTTGGGAGAAACGTTGGAAGGCCTCTCTGGCGGCCTGAGCAGCGTTCTTGATAGTGCCGATGGCCTGATCGCTTCAATTGACCCAGAGGACGTCAAGACAATCGTAACGGACATTCGGGCGTTCACGGACAATTTGAAGGTTGTATCAGAGGATCTGTCCGGCGTTGGCAAAACGGTTGCCGAATTGGTGGCCAACCTCGGTGAGACGGGTCCACGCATAACGCAGACCTTTGATCGAGTGGATGAGCTCCTGGCGGCCATTCCGGCTGATGATCTAAGCAACGCTGTTTCGGGTTTTGCAGGCGCTGGAGATGCAGTCAAACAGGCGGCAGAAGACGTAGCGGAGTTGACCGGCACTTTTACTGCCCAGACCGACGATGTGGAGCAAATAGTAGCCAATGCCCGGGAGATGGTCGAGCGGTTGAATGCCGCTTCGGTTCGGGTCGATGGCGTTTTGGCCAAAGTAGATGGCTTCCTGGGAGACAGCACAGCTGATTCTCTGATCACAGAAGTGAGCGAAACCCTTTCGTCCTTCAGACAAGTCGCCGATACCCTAAACAGCAGGCTTGATGGCATCACATCGGGGCTTGAACGGTTCTCCGGACGAGGGTTGCGCGATGTTGAAGCGTTGGTGAACGAAACACGCCGGTCGATTGCACGCATAGAGAGCGCAATTTCGTCACTTGAATCCAATCCACAGCGATTGCTTTTTGGTGGGGAAGGAGAGGTCAAGCGCTTTGACGGTCGTGCCCGACGCTGATAGCATCGGATAGTTTTTTGATTGAGCCAACCGGCGCACGGCTTTCTTGGCATCTTGAAAATGTTGGCAAAAGAGTAGAATGAAGCCGAGAAATTCAAATATCATGCTCCGTAGCGTTCCACTGTGCATTACAATTGGATTGCTCAGCGGCTGTGCGGCAATTTCGGGCAGCCAGGCAACCTCGGACACCTATGAACTTGCTTCGGTTGATGTGACAACAACACAATCGGTGCGGCGAGGAGCCCAGATACTGATCGCTGAACCAACGGCGCTCAAAGCGTTGGACTCAGAAAACATCGTTATCGAAACCGCGCCATTGACCATCCAATATCTTGGTGAGGCCCGGTGGAGCGACCGACTTCCGCGTGTTGTACAGCAAAAACTGGCGAGCAGTTTCGAGAGCGCTGACCGTTTTGCGGGTGTTGGTTTGCCCGGCCAGGGCCTGGCGATTGACTACCAACTCATTACCGAAATTCGTGAGTTTGGTATCGATGCCGCTGGCAATGCCGCAGAGGTTCGCATTTCGGTCAAACTGCTCAACGACCGGACAGGCAATGTTATAGGCAGCCGCCTGTTTGGTGCACGCGCAGCCGCAATTGGCAGTGAGCCGGATGCTTATGTGCAGGCCATCAATGCCGCTTTTTCAGTTATCAGCGAAGATATCGTGGTTTGGGTGGCTTCACGGCTCTAGACTCTGTCAGCCTTTGATGGATTCGCGATACCCGGATTTATCCAATACTTTCAAAGCCCAAATCCGAGCCAGCGTTTCAGTTGAAGACCGAAACGCTCTGGAACAATGAGCAAGAAAAAGCCGGATCAGTGTTTGATCCGGCCTTTCGCTGTTTGCTTCAAGAAGGCTAGTGGAGACGGCCGCTTGCATGGGCCAGCATGGTGTAGACCTTTCCGGTGTCCGAGGTCAGATAGGTTTGTGAAACCGTGCCATCGCGGTCATTGTGGCTTACATCTTCCAGCAGACGCTCAAAGTCAGAGATATATCGATCAACCGATGCTGCAAACGTTGCATCAGATTCATAACGGCGCTTCATATCTTCAAAGGTCTGCTGACCTCTGAGTGTGTAAAGGCGGCGTGTGAACACATTGCGCTCGCCACGGCGATATCGATTCCACAGATCCAAAGCCGCCTCATGGTCGATTGCGCGTGCAATATCGACGCTGAGACTGTTCAATGATTCGCCAGGCACATTGGTTGCTGTTGGTGCGGGACCAGCATTGGTTGCTGTCGGTGCGGGACCAGCAGGGGCGCTTGGCTTTTCTTCATCCTGCGATGCGCGCCGGAGCAGATCACTTACCCAACCACCTGAAGGCTGTGGCTTCGCCGTGCTGCCAATGCTTCCGCGGAGGGCAGGTGCCTCATCGCTTGTTGCACGTGCAGGGCGCGCCGGAGCCTCGACAGCGGGACGCTCAGCTGTAACCGTCGAGGCCATAGACTTTTTTGGCTGGTCTACTCCCTGCCCAACATCAAATGCGCGTCCCGAGTCTTCAACAATGCGGGAAAGGTCCTTCAGAGCATTGATCTGCTCGGAGACCGCTCGCCGCATGGCGTTAGCCGACTCTCTTGTTTCCTCGGGCAACTCCATAACGCCCTTGCGTACTTCATCACGCGTGGACTGAAGTTCCGTTCGCATGTCACTTGCAACCCGGCGCATGTTTTCTGTCGCTTCATCGAACCGGTTCATTGCATCTTCTGCGGTCTTGCGAATGGAACCAGCAAGCTCATCCGTTGATGTCAAAGCGCGTTCCTCAAAGCCTTCGAGGGTGGATGTCACGACGCTCTCGAACGAACGCATCAATCTCTGGATTTCCTCTGACTTGCCAACCAGGCCATCCGTTAGCGATTGAAGTGCCTCGTTGCGATCACCTAATGTCTCGGTCAAATTATTCTGGGCTGAACCAAGAAGTTCGGTTGCCTT
>JAHEJF010000094.1 GCA_024639025.1 Ahrensia sp.
CACGAAGAAGGCTCTGTGGACACCGAGGACCGGGCGCGTTTTGGCGGCTTGCTGGACCTGAGCGAACTTGATGTTGCGGACGTCATGATCCACCGGACTGCAGTGGAAATGATCAATGCCGATGAACCAGCCGAAGTGCTCGTAAAGCAGATACTCGAAAGTCAGTACACCAGATTGCCACTTTGGCGCGGCGAAACCGACAACATTGTCGGGATCGTCCATGCAAAGGACCTTTTGCGCGCGCTACACGCCGTAAACAACGATCCGACAAAGATCGATATCGCGAAGGTCGCTAACAAACCCTGGTTTGTGCCTGAAGCGACCATGCTTCACGACCAACTCAACGCCTTCTTGCGTCGAAAAGCCCATGTTGCTTTGGTCGTGGACGAATATGGCGAATTGGAAGGATTGGTCACTCTGGAGGACATTATTGAGGAGATCGTCGGTGAGATCGCCGACGAGCATGATATCGATATGTCCGGTGTGAAAACAGAACCTGATGGTTCTGTCGTGGTGGAAGGGACCGTACCCATTCGCGATCTCAACCGTGCACTGGGCTGGAACCTGCCAGATGATGAAGCGACGACTGTGGCAGGCCTGGTTATTCATGAAGCCAAATTGATTCCGGCAGAGAAACAGGCGTTCACCTTTTACGGGAAACGATTCCTGGTACTCAAACGCGACAAAAACCGGATTGAAACGCTGCGTGTAAAATCGGTCTGATCACCAACGCACCTGATCATTGCTCGCCGCAGGTTCCAGAGCCAGCGCATGCAATCCATCGTCAAGCACCGGTTTCAGCAATTCATTGATCATACGATGCCGCTGAACCCGATTTATACCGTCGAACTTGGCAGAAATCACGCGCACCCGCATATGGGTTTCACCCGAACCATCAGCTGTGCCGCCAGCATGGCCTGCATGCAATTGGCTCTCATTGATGACTTCGAGTCGAACCGGTGAGAGCGCTTGGGTCAATATGTCATGGATACGCTTTTCAATTGGACCCATTTCAGTCACCTTCCAGCCTTGCAACCAACGCCATGTACAGTTAAACCGGTGCGTCGCCAAATGCACCTTCTATTTGCGCTTTTCGCATTGGTGATTTCGCTGTCAATCCTTGTTTATGGGCCCATAAGTCCCAAATTGGTGTCATGACCTCAAAATCAAAATACTTCGATAGTATCCGCATCAATCCAGGCGGAAAGAAAAAGAAAGCAGAAGAAGCTGCCCGCAATATGTGCCAATGGGCCGATTGTGAAAACCCCGGCGCGCACAAGGCGCCTGCAGGTCGAAATCGTGAAGGCGAGTATCTGTGGTTTTGCGTCGACCACGTGCGCGAATATAACAAGAATTACAACTATTTCTCAGGCTTGTCTGACGACGAAATTGCCAAATTCCAGAAGAGTTCCCAGGTCGGCGATCGACCAACATGGAAGATGGGAACGGCACATACGGCTGCACAAAAATCAGCGCCGATTTTCTCGGATTTGAAGTCCGGCTCGGCAAAAGCCCATCGCATGCGTGACCCCGAAGCTTGGGCCAATGCAATAAATGCAAAACCGGTGCGCCGCCTCAAGCCGTTGGAAGCCAAGGCCATACGCACACTTGGTTTGGAGAAGACCGCGACCTCCGAAGAGATCAAGGCAAAATACAAGGAACTGGTCAAGAAGCACCATCCTGATGCAAATGGTGGCGACCGAACCTCTGAAGAGATTTTTCGCGAAGTTATTCAGGCACACAAAATTCTCAAATCAGCTGGCATGGTATAGGCCAGCAACAATATAGGGCGACGATGCTGCTGACTGGCGCATCTTGGAGGAAAAATGAACAAGATTGATCTGGATATAGGCGAGCTTCCGGACACGACCGTTAAGGTGCGCGAAACGTTCGGCATTGATTCTGATATGGTTGTACCGGCTTACAGCACACCGAATACCTACTGCCCGGAAATCGATCCCGATTACCTGTTTGATCGGCCAACGACCTTGGCGATTCTTGCCGGTTTTGCGCACAATCGGCGCGTCATGGTCTCGGGTTACCACGGCACCGGAAAGTCGACCCATATCGAACAAGTCGCAGCACGCCTGAACTGGCCCTGTGTCCGGATCAATTTGGACAGCCATGTCAGCAGAATTGACCTGGTTGGCAAAGACGCAATTGTCCTCAAGGATGGCAAGCAAGTCACGGAATTCAAAGACGGCATATTGCCATGGGCTTATCAGAACAATGTGGCATTGGTGTTTGATGAATACGATGCCGGTCGCCCGGATGTGATGTTCGTGATTCAGCGGGTTTTGGAGTCTTCAGGACGATTGACCCTGCTTGATCAGAGCCGCGTTATTCGCCCCCACCCTGCGTTCCGCCTGTTTGCGACAGCGAACACCATTGGTTTGGGTGATACGACCGGCTTGTACCATGGCACTCAGCAGATCAACCAGGCACAAATGGATCGCTGGTCAATTGTGACCACGCTTAACTATTTGCCGCACGATCATGAGGTCGCGATTGTTCTGGCCAAGGCCAAGCACTATCAAAACGCTGAAGGTGTCGAGATTGTCAATGCAATGGTCCGGTTGGCGGACCTGACGCGAAATGCGTTTATTGCGGGAGATCTTTCAACGGTGATGTCGCCGAGAACGGTCATTACCTGGGCAGAAAACGACGCAATCTTTAACGATCTGGGCATGGCGTTCCGTCTGACGTTCCTGAACAAGTGTGATGATCTGGAGCGCACGCTTGTAGCCGAGTTCTACCAGCGCTGCTTTGGTGAGGAACTCGAAGAATCTGCAGCCAATGTTGTGCTGAGTTAGGCATCTCCAATTGGCAGGTCCAGGTGACAATTCGGCTAGAAGGCCCAACCAGAAGGTCGATACCGAACCGTTCAAAAGGGCGGTTACCGGTTGCATGCGGGCGATTTCAGGTGAGCAAGAATTGGAGGTTGTTTTCTCCACGGACAAACCTGCATTTGCCGGCAATCATGCCCGTGTACCGGACCTGCCTAAACGGGTTACAAAAAAGGATGTAATGGTGACGCGCGGTGTGGGCGACTCCATGGCATTGCGCTCGGCCTGCCACGACGCATCTGTCCACCGCAGCATGATGCCCGAAGGCGATCAGGCCCGCGCAGTGTTTGAAGCTGTGGAACAGGCAAGGGTGGAATCTATCGGCGCTCTGCGCATGCCCGGTGTCAGCGACAATTTGGCAGCCATGGTGGAAGACAAATTCATCAGAAACAATCTGTCAGGGGTCACCGAGAAGGAAAACGCGCCGATTGAAGAGGCAATAGGACTGGTTGTGCGGGAACGGCTGACCGGACGAGAATCACCCGAGGGTGCCGCGCCAATTGCCAATCTTTGGCGAAATTGGATCAATGACAAGGCTGGCGACGAAATCGACCGGCTGGCTGAAAACATCGAGGATCAGGCTGCATTCGCCAAAACAGTTCGCGACATGCTGTTTCGCATGGAGATGGCAGATGATTATGATGGCAGCGGCCAGGATGATGAAGATCAAGAGTCCGACGATGAGACGCCACCCGATGACGGCGAAGAGGATGATGGCGGGCTGGACGATCAGGATTCTGGTGACGAAACCTCCGACCAGGATGACTCTCCCATTGAAAGCGAAGATGCAGATACCGGTGAGATGGACGCGTCGGATGCCACAACAGATGACATAGACGATGATCCGGACCAAGATGCTGAAGAACCGGGAGAAGCGCAGCGGCCTGACCCCGGTTTCCACGACATATTGTCAGATATCGACTACAAGATTTTCACCAGCGAGTTTGATGAAACCATCGGCGCGGAGGAATTGTGCGATCAGGCCGAACTGGAACGCCTTCGCACATTTCTCGACAAGCAACTTGCCAATCTGCAAGGCGTTGTGGGACGACTCGCCAATCGCCTTCAGCGCAGATTGATGGCGCAACAAAACCGGTCTTGGGATTTCGATCTCGAGGAAGGTTATCTCGATCCAGCCCGCTTACCGCGCTTGATCATTGAAGAACAGGCTGGCGGATTTGGCGCGCTTTCATTTAAAAAAGAACGCGAAGCCAATTTCCGCGACACTGTCGTCACACTGCTGATCGACAATTCTGGTTCGATGCGCGGGCGACCCATCACGGTTGCCGCTACATGCGCAGACATTCTTGCTCGCACGCTCGAACGCTGTGGAGTTAAAGTTGAAATACTCGGGTTCACCACCCGTGCCTGGAAGGGCGGCCAGGCGCGCGAAGCGTGGCTCAAGAGCGGAAAACCCAATGAACCAGGACGTCTCAACGATTTGAGACACATTATCTACAAATCTGCTGACGCGCCTTGGAGACGCGCCAACAAAAATCTTGGCTTGATGATGCGTGAAGGCCTGCTCAAGGAAAACATCGACGGTGAAGCCCTGACTTGGGCTTATCGGCGCCTTGCTTCTCGGCCGGAGCAACGAAAAATTCTGATGATGATATCTGATGGAGCACCGGTTGATGATTCAACGCTGTCGGTCAACCCTGGCAACTATCTCGAAAGGCACTTAAGGGCCGTCATTGAGGAAATTGAAAACCGGTCCAGTGTCGAGATGCTTGCGATCGGTATCGGACACGACGTAACCCGTTACTACCGTCGCGCTGTGACAATCGTTGATGCCGAAGAGTTGGCGGGCGCGATGACGGAACAACTCGCTGCTCTATTCGACGAAGGTGGAAATGCAAGATCACAAACGCAATTCAAACGTCGGGCATAGAGCAAAAGCACCAGCATGGCTCGCTTTGCTGGCGATCTGTGCTGGATTCCTGGTCAACCAAGCATATTCGGCTGGCACTGAAGTTGAAGCCAGGGCAATCAAACAGTTCTTGATAGGATCAGACCAAACACAATTTGGCCCACTGGAATTTTCCGGCGGATTAGAGATGGTTGGAACATCGCCGAACTTCGGTGCGATTTCGGGCATAGATTTTATAGAAGGTCAGACTAGATTTGTTGCAGTGGCCGATACTGGTTTCTGGATTCGGGGCACAATCAATCGAGAAGACAACAACGCCCCTGCGGGCCTGTCTGATATTTCGATTGAAGAGATAACGGGAAAGACCGGTGCTGTCATTGATGAGAAATGGCAGGCAGACGCAGAAGGCATCATAGTCGCTGGTCAGCAGTTCATCGTGTCGTTTGAGCGCGCCCACAGAATAGCCAGTTATAAGGAAAGTGCGGACGCCGCGCCAAAACTGCTCAGTGAATTCGCGCCGCCTGTACCTCTCTACGAATTGCGAAATAACCGCGGATTTGAAGGAATCGCAATTGCTCCATCGACGTCGAATCTTGAAGGCAGCCTTGTAGGCATCAGCGAGAAAAGTCTCGACAAAAATCGAAATATCATGGGCTTTGTGAAGTCAAAAACGGCGCAATCATTTGAGTTTTCGGTTGCGCGCAAGGATGAGTTTGACATCACCGACCTTGCATTCCTTCCAAATGGAAATCTCATCATTCTGGAGCGACGCTTTAATGTTTCTGACGGCATTGGAATGCGTCTGCGTCACATCAAGTCAGAAGACATTGAGCCTACAGCAACTGTGGATGGTCCAATCATTCTGGAAGCCGACTTTTTGTATCAGATCGATAATATGGAGGGATTGGCGATTACCGCGGATCCCGATGGCACGCCACGGCTGACGCTTGTTTCTGATGACAACCACTCGCTATTGCAGCGCAATTTATTGCTGGAGTTTCGTCTGACCGGCGGGATTCGCTAGAACTTTTTTCGAATGCCAAATGTATGTGCATTGTGACCACCAGACATGTTTTCAAAGGTTTTCAGCAAGCCTGAGCGATGATGCGTTCTGTAAAAGAATTCCGTTTCAGGGTTCTGTTTCAAACTAAATGACAACTCAGGTCCCAGATAAACTAGAAGCCTTCCTTCCGTTCCAGCACTGTCTGCGCGGCGTGTTTCAATTCCGATTGTGTGGCTGACAAGGCTGAAACCCACAGTCATTCGCGGCGCCACAACGAGTGGCCCTATACCAATTCCCTTGTAGCGGATAGCAGCGCCGGTGAACAATTCACCGCTGACCGGCTCGCCATCTCCAGTGCGAATCGCGCCACCGATCTCCCCGCCAACAAAAAACCCAGTGCCCAGTTCAAGAAAGTCGCGATGATAAATTGCGCCGAAATTAAAATTGGGTTCCAGTTCACCACCCAAAGGTATATTGGCATCGCCCGGAAAAGAGGATTCGGCAAACATCCCGCCAAATATTGCGACACTTTGGCTGAGATTTGACTGATCGGCAAAGCTGTTTGCTGCCGACATCATTATCAGCACTATTGCGATCAAACTCCGATACATAAAACACCCCAAACGCTACCGGGCACAGTTTGCCCCTTTATGCGAGGTGATGCAATTAATTTACGTAATTGTCTATTAGGAAAGCTAGCTGGCGATATTTGCAGCAGGTGTTTTGGGCACAAACACCCGGTAAGGTGCCAACATTGCAAATCCCACCAGCAATTTGACAATAAAGTCGCCTGCTGCCAGCGAAATCCATAAGGCTGTCTGCCCTCCAAAGCCCAGGAATGGCACCAGAAAGCCGAGCGATCCTTCCTCGCCACCGAAATCCAAAACAGAGAACGCAGGGGCAAAGGC
>JAHEJF010000095.1 GCA_024639025.1 Ahrensia sp.
TTTCGGCTTCGTTTGATGATCGTGAGATGATCATGGTGCCTGGTATGGGTGAAGACGGTTTGGAAAATCCGCACCAGGTGCCCCGAAATCTGCTCAATCGCATAATTGCGGCGCGCGTTGAAGAAACGCTGGAGCTGCTGCGTGAACGTTTGAACAAGTCCGGCTATTCGAGTGTGATCGGAAAGCGTGTGGTGCTCACCGGTGGTGGCGCACAAATGAACGGGCTTCAGGATCTGGCGCGGCGAACGCTTGGTCGCAACATCAGAATAGGGCGCCCTCTGGGTGTCAAAGGGCTGCCAACATCGGCGAAAAGTCCAGCATTTGCAGCAACAGTCGGCCTCATGATCTATCCGCAGACCGCGCATAATGATCAGTCCTACACCAATTTCAGGGGCCAATCAGAACGCAGACGAACCGGAACGGACGGGCCCCTGGGCCGAGTGACGCAATGGATAAAAGAGAGTTTTTGAATTCGCATGTAAGTGCGACTACCGGAGGCAATGTCTCCGAAACCAAACGGGGATACAGCCATGACAATTAACTTGCAAAAACCAGACATTACCGAGCTAAAGCCTCGCATCACCGTATTCGGTGTCGGCGGCGGTGGCGGCAACGCAGTCAACAACATGATTACCGGCGGCCTTGAAGGCGTTGAGTTTGTCGTCGCAAATACCGATGCACAGGCACTGACGATGAACAAGGCGGAACGCATTGTTCAACTGGGCATGGGTGTTACCGAAGGTTTGGGTGCGGGCTCGATGCCGGAAGTTGGTCGTGCTGCAGCCGAAGAGTGTATCGACGAGATCAATGATCACTTGAATGGCACGCACATGTGCTTTGTCACTGCCGGTATGGGTGGTGGTACTGGAACAGGTGCTGCACCCGTGGTTGCACGGGCTGCACGCGAGCGCGGCATTCTGACGGTCGGTGTTGTGACCAAGCCGTTCCATTTTGAGGGTCAACGCCGCATGAAAACTGCGGATTTGGGCATTGATGAGTTGCAGGCCAATGTTGATACGCTGATTGTTATCCCCAATCAGAACCTGTTCCGCATTGCCAACGACAAGACCACCTTCGCTGACGCATTTGGTATGGCTGACCAGGTGCTGTTTTCCGGTGTCGCTTGCATTACTGATTTGATGGTCAAGGAAGGCCTGATCAACCTGGATTTTGCCGATGTTCGCTCTGTGATGCGCGATATGGGCAAAGCAATGATGGGTACAGGCGAAGCGTCTGGTGAACAGCGCGCCATGACCGCAGCAGAAGCTGCGATCGCCAATCCCCTTCTAGATGAGACTTCAATGCAAGGCGCCAAGGGACTGCTGATCTCGATCACCGGTGGTCGCGATATGACCCTGTTTGAAGTTGACGAAGCTGCCACGCGGATTCGTGAAGAGGTGGATCAGGATGCCAATATCATCCTGGGCGCGACATTTGACGAATCTCTTGAAGGCATTATCCGGGTTTCAGTGGTTGCCACTGGGATTGAAGCTGCGGAATCGACCGGAGCAGGGTCTATTGATGTGCGCGGTCCCAGTCGAGCGGTAACCGGCGCGGCCACCACAGCAGCGCCACGCCCGGCACTGGCGGCTGAAAAACCAAAATCCTCAACACCAATTCCAACGCCGGTGGCTCCAAGACCAGTCGCGCCTGCCGCTGCATCTGCGACACCAAAGCCCGACCCGATTGCCGAAGCACAAAAGGAAATGGAAGCTCTGTCTTCTGCCTCTCAGGAGACCAAGAAGGACGACGAGTTTGTGCCTCAAAGCCGCCTGTTTGCCGGTGCCGCACTGCAGCCTATGCCGCAGGAGCCACACACTGCTCAACTGACGCCAGCTGTGCCAGGCGCTCAACAGGCCGCAACACGCGCCACGCCGCAACAGGCTGCACCCGCCGCCGAGCAACCGGCTGCCGAACCACGGATGCCGCAAGTCGAGGACTTTCCCCCGATGGTTCAAGCCGAAATGGAGGCCCAACAGGAGCCTCAAGCGACGGTGGAGCCTGAAGACGAGCGTGGTCCACTTGGCCTGCTCAAGCGCTTGACTACCGGTCTGTCTCGCAAGGAAGAGCATGAAGCACCTGCAGAGCCACGCTTGCGCCCGATCGATAATGCAGCCAAGGGCCCAGCAGAGCCTCGGCGCCCTCTTTCCCAGGATGCATCGCTGTATGCGCCAGCCAAGGGTCAGCTTGATGATCATGGCCGGGTGCAGAATCAAGGTGCCACTCAGGGTGACGACCAATTGGAGATTCCAGCCTTCCTGAGGAGGCAGGCAAATTAATTCGATTGAATTTGCAGCCATATAGTTGGTTGCAGTTTTGCGAAAATTTGTAACGAAATGTAACAGGCTTCAACTCAGAAGCCTGTTATTTCTTTGTTAAGAACCTGAAAATTATAATGTTTTTGCTTTCTGGCAGTGTGGTCATCTGGTAACATTTGGTAAGAAAGCGTGATTTGGAAACCGGGACTACTTACGGATATTGTCGCGACGGGGAAGCTTCTGATTACGAAGGGGCTTTAAGGGTACGCATTTGCGTTGGATTAGGAAGACTTTATGGGGACCGATTTACGGGCTTATCAAACATCGCTCAGCGATATAGTAAGTCTGTCAGGCATTGGCGTACACAGTGGTGAACGCGTTTCAATCAGCATGCTACCGGCAGATGCCAATACTGGCATCGTTTTCCGCCGCGTATTGGCAGATGGTAATTCAATCGATTTTCCGGCAGTCGTAAACCAGGTTGGTGCCACCGATCTGTGTACGATGCTGGGCGATCCTGCGAACGTTCATGTTTCGACGATCGAGCACATGATGGCTGCATTTTCAGCCGTTGGGCTGGATAATGTTGTTGTGGAAGTTGATACAAATGAAGTACCCATCATGGATGGCAGTTCGCGCGTGTTTATCGAGGCGATTGATCGTGTTGGTCTTACTCATTTTGCCGCCAAACGGCGTTATATCCGGGTGAAGAAAACGATCCGTGCAGAGATCGGTGGATCATGGGCGGAATTCAGCGCGCATGAAGGCACTCGATTTGAGGTTGTTATCGATTTTGAAAGCGCCGCAATTGGCCGCCAAGAGTTCAAGTCTGAGGTTGATGTGGATATTTTTCGCAACGAGCTCGCTCGAGCCCGTACATTCGGCTTTATGAAGGATGTCGAGCGTCTTTGGGCTTCGGGGCATGCATTGGGTTCATCGCTCGACAATTCAGTGGTCATTGGCGATGACAGCAAGATTATCAATCTAGAAGGCTTGCGTTTCGAGAACGAGTTTGTTCGGCACAAGACATTGGATGCAGTTGGCGATCTGGCGCTTGCCGGCGCGCAATTTATCGGTTGTTTCCGTTCCTATCGCGGTGGGCACCGCCTGAATGCGACCGTTCTGAAGGCCTTGCTGGCAGATCGTTCGGCCTATGAGATCGTGGAAACTCCGGAGCCGCGAGAGCGTGCATTTGCACGCGAATTTGTCGCAATTGCCGGCCAAGCCTATGCGCCTTGGGACATTTGATCCCAGTTTTTGGTCAGCATGTTGTTTGCCGGGCTTGAATAAGCCATAAAATTGCGGCATTTCCTATGCATTGCGATAACGCACGCCTGAGAGCGCGCGGTCGGGTGGACACAGAGGGCTAACGCCCATAATGGGTAGGGCGCGGAATCAAAGATGAGTTCAAGTCAACACACATGTTTCGGACGTGAGAGAACGCACCTTTTGGGTCGTGTGATACTGGTTGCGGCGCTTAGCACTGGGCTTCTTGCTGGTTGCGCGAGCGACAATGAGGATATTGACCTCAACGCTTATGTCGACACGATTGAGCCTGCTGATGTGCTTTACAACCAGGGCCTAGCGAATATGAATGCGGGCCGCCTGAACGAAGCTTCCAAGAAATTTGATGCATTGGACAGGCAGCATCCATATTCCGAATTTGCCCGCAAAGCCAATGTGTTGGCTGCTTACACCTCGTACAAGCAGGGCAATTTTGATGACGCCATTCAAGCAGCACGTCGCTTCACCACGCTTTATCCGACGCATGAAGATGCAGCCTATGCGCAATATATCGTCGCGATCTCCTATTTCAGCCAGATGCCGGTGATCACCCGTGATCAACGCGACACCCAATTGGCGATCCAGAATTTCAATGAACTGATCGACCGCTATCCCGATTCCATTTACGTCGAAGATGCCAAGAACAAGCGTCGCATTGCAATTGATCAACTTGCCGGTAAGGAAATGCAGGTTGGCCGGTACTATTTGGAGCGTCGCGAATATGCAGCGGCACTGACTCGATTCCGCAATGTGGTAGAGAGCTATTCCAACACCCGTCATGTCGAAGAATCACTGGCGCGTCTTACCGAAACCTACCTTGCTATGGGGCTGGTGAGCGAAGCTCAAACAGCCGCTGCAATTCTGGGCAACAATTTCCCGGATAGTGAGTGGTATCAGGACACGTACAAATTGCTGCAATCTGGTGGCTTGGAACCGCGGGAAAACGCCGGTTCATGGTTGTCACGGAGATTTGGACGTTCTTAATGGGAAACCGTGCCGTCGGCCGGATTCGCTATTTCAGGATTACCCAATCATGCTAACTGAGCTTTCGATCCGTAATATCGTGCTGATCGATGCTTTGAAAATTGACTTCACTGCAGGACTGTCTGTGCTCACAGGCGAAACCGGTGCCGGCAAATCCATATTGCTGGATTCGCTTTCCCTGGCTCTTGGCGCGCGGGGTGACACCTCTCTTGTGCGTCAGGGGACGGAACAGGGGCAAGTGACAGCCGTGTTTGATTTGCCCTCAAGCCATCCCATGCGGGACATGCTCGATGAAGACGGGCTCAACATTGATCCCGGCGAACCCTTGATTCTCAAGCGTACCCAATCATCGGATGGACGCACGCGCGCCTTTATTAATGATCAATCGGTGAGTGCCGGTCTGCTGCAGAGAATTGGCCGCCAATTGGTGGAAATTCATGGCCAACACGATGAACGCGCCCTGATCGAAGCTGATACGCATCGCAGTCTGCTCGATGCCTTTGGGCGCCTGGATGCCGATGTGGTCCATGTTGGTCGACTTTTCGGTGATTGGAAAATGGTCAGTAGTGCCCTGTCTGCTCATCGAGCAAAGATGGCCGAAGCAGGCAAAGAGGCCGATTATTTGAAATCTGCTTCGGAAGAATTGCACTTGCTGGCACCCGAAGAAGGCGAGGAAACAGCGCTCGCCGAATTGCGCACAAGCATGATGCAGGCCGAAAAGGTCGCAGGTGATCTTAATGATGCGCATGAGGTTCTGTCCGGGCAGAACTCGCCGATGCCTGATATTGCGAGCCTGCTGCGCCGTTTGGAACGTAAAACCGAGGAAGTGCCGGGATTGTTGGAAGAAACCAACGAAAATCTGGGTAAAGCGCTGGATCATTTGGCCGAAGCGCAGAGTCTGATCGAAAGGGCGATCAATATCTCGGATTTTGACAATCAGAAGCTCGAGCAGACTGAAGAGCGACTGTTCGCCCTGCGGGCTGCGTCTCGCAAATACAACGTACCAGTGGAAAACCTCGCTGCGCTGGCTGTCGAAATGGCGGATCAACTTTCGGAAATTGATGCCGGAGAAGCGCGTCTGAAAGAGTTGGAGCAGGCTGAGATTGAGGCGCAATCCATGTACGATCGTGCCGCACAATCGCTTTCGCAGGCGCGTGAAGCTGCTGCGGAGCAATTGACAAAGGCGGTCATGGAAGAGTTGCCAGCGCTCAAGCTGGAGAAAGCAGCATTTATCATCAATCTGCGCAGTGATCCTGAGCAGCGGATGGAAACCGGTATCGACAGTGCCGAATTCTGGGTGAGGACGAACCCTGAGACGCGTGCAGGTCCCATGATGAAAGTGGCCTCGGGTGGCGAGCTTTCGCGATTTCTTCTGGCATTGAAGGTGGCGTTGGCTGATCGTGGATCTGCCCCCACTCTTGTGTTTGACGAAATCGATACTGGTGTCGGTGGCGCGGTGGCCGATGCCATTGGTCATCGTCTCGCACGTCTTTCATCGCAGGTGCAGGTGCTTTCGGTCACCCATGCCCCTCAAGTTGCTGCCCGCGCCGGTCATCACTTCCTGATTTCCAAATCAACGCGGGACGCTGACCGGATGGCCACCTCAATCGTTAAAATCGATATGGGATCGCGGCAGGAAGAACTTGCGCGCATGTTGTCCGGCGCCAAGGTGACCGACGAGGCGCGCGCTGCAGCGGCGCAATTGTTGAAAGCAGGGTGAGACATGGCAAAGGCGACGCGCTCCGTTGAGGTAAGCAAGCTCACCGAGGCACAAGCCGCTGCTGAGTTGGCTGATCTGGCCGCCGAGATTGCAGCCAATGACACGGCGTATCACAGCAAGGATGCGCCCGAGATTTCGGATGCGGACTATGATGCGCTCAAGCAGCGTAATATGGCTATTGAGGCCAGGTTCCCGCAGCTCAAAAGAGCTGACAGTCCATCCGACAAGGTTGGCGCTACAGTCTCAGAGAAATTTGAGAAAATCACCCATGCTGTGCGCATGCTGTCGCTCGATAATGCCTTTTCGGATGATGATGTTCGTGATTTCGAGGCACGTGTCCGGCGGTTTCTCAAGATGTCCG